>NZ_JAIWJZ010000024.1:0-119371 GCF_020216105.1 Enterobacter sp. K16B | reverse complement strand
GCGACGATAGCCGTCGCGCCCATCATCGCCACCGTGGCGGAGCCGACGGCGGCATGCAGCACCAGCGCCACCAGCCAGGCGAGCAGGATTGGGTGCATGTGCAGGTTCGAGAGAATATGTGCCAGGGAGTCCGCCAGCCCGCTGGTTTTGAGGATGGCGTTGAACGCACCGCCCGCACCGATAATCAGCAAAATATTGGCGATAGAGCCAAACCCGTGCTCCGTATGGGTCAGCATGGCGCCCATACCCATATGCTGGCGGATCCCCAGCAGGTAGTAGGCAACAAACACGGCGATAAACATCGCGGTGATTGGGTTGCCGATAAATTCCAGCAGGGTATATAGCGTGCTTTCTTTCGCCATATTCAGCTCGGCGACGGTCTTCACCAGCATCAGGGCAATCGGCAGCAGCACCGTGAAAAGCGTGGCGCCCAGCGACGGCAGGGTATGTTCTTCCCGCACCTTCAGGTCTGAAAATTCCGCCGGAACCGGTTTATAGGGCAGACGGTTGCCGAGCAGCTTCAGGAACAGCGGGCCCCCGACCAGAGACGCCATCAGGCCCACCAGCAAACCATAGACAATCACCGTGCCGACGTCCGCCCCCAGCTTATTGGTGACAAAAAGCGCAGCCGGATGCGGCGGCACCACGCAGTGCACCGCCATCAGCGCGGTACAGAGTGGAATGGCAAGCTTAAGCAGGGAGGTATTGGTCTTTTTGGCGATGGAAAATGCCAGCGGGATCAGCAGAACCACGCCCACTTCCACGAACAGCGTAATGCCGCAGATCAGGCCTACCAGCACCATAATCACGTCTGCTGACAGCCAGCGGCAGCGCTGCAAGGTCATCCCGATGCGCTCTGCCGCGCCGGAAACCTCCATCATCTTGCCCAGAATGGTGCCAAGACCAATCACCGCCGCTAGGAAGCCCAGCGTACCGCCAATACCGCTCTCAATGGCGTTTACCATATCCAGCGGGCTCATCCCCATCATTGTGCCGACGAAAAAGCTCGCCAGCAGCAGCGCGAGGAACGGATGAAACTTCAGTTTTACGATGGTTAAAACAATCAACACAATGCTGATAAGCAGCGTTGTCACAACCCAGACCGGCGATCCCATATCTCACCTCACCCCTATGTCATTTGCGGGTATTGGACGAAAAAACGGCGTGGGCTGACAAACGATATAAATTGGCGTTCAGGTGAGCCAGATTGAACCAACTGAGTGACTAAACTCTAAAAAGTGCAGTAATTTCGCCGTTGGTTCACATAAATTCACCCTCGCACGGTATGCTGAGGGCAGAAATAACGTGTGAGAATTGTGATGACCGATGCGAATGACGCCAGAAACCGGCTGTTAAACGGCTGGCAGCTGTCGAAAATGTACACCTTTGAAGTGGCCGCCCGGCATGAGTCCTTCGCCCTGGCGGCGGCGGAACTCTCGCTCAGTCCCAGCGCGGTAAGCCACCGCATCAACCTGCTGGAAGAGGAGCTGGGCATTCAGCTGTTTGTCCGCTCGCACCGTAAAGTGGAGCTGACGCAGGAAGGAAAACGGGTTTACTGGACCCTTAAATCGTCCCTCGACACCCTGAATCAGGAAATTCTGGACATCAAAAATCAGGCGCTATCCGGTACGCTGACGGTCTACTCCCGCCCGTCAATCGCCCAGTGCTGGCTGGTGCCCATGCTGGGGGATTTTACCCGCCGCTACCCGTCGATATCCCTCACTATCCTGACCGGCAATGATTACGTGAACATGCAGCGAACCGGTATCGATCTGGCGCTCTATTTCGACGATACGCCATCAAACCACCTGTCTCATCACTTTCTGATGGATGAAGCGATTTTGCCCGTCTGTTCGCCAGCGTATGCCCGCGAGCATGAGCTGCTGAAAAATCCCCATAATCTCAGCCATTGTACGTTACTGCACGACCGTCAGGCCTGGAGCAATGATTCCGGCACGGATGAGTGGCTGAGCTGGGCGCAGCATTTCGCGGTGACGATGCCGCCATCATCGGGTATTGGTTTGGATCGCTCGGACCTGGCCATTATCGCGGCCATGAATGACGTGGGGGTGGCGATGGGGAGAAAGCGGCTGGTGCAAAAGCGGCTTGAGCGGGGTGAGCTGATTGCACCGTTTGGCGAAAAGACCCTCAAATGCCATCAGCATTACTACGTCTCAACGCTACCTGGCCGTCAGTGGCCGAAAATTGATGCCTTTATTGGCTGGCTGAGAGAGCGGGTAAGCTGAAGAATTATTACGCTTTGACGCTACACCAAATGTGAAAAAGCGTGCTAAATACAGGTAATGCTTTCGATTTATCCAGGGTAAACCGTGTTAAAGCCTCTCATTGCTACCGCGTTAATGATCACCTCCGGCTGGGCCATTGCCGCTGAGCCGCCGCTGACGGCTGCCCGTTATGCGCAACAGCTGGGCGTCGGGATGGATGTGGACTGGGCGCGCACCGAGCGCGGTATTCGCGAGTTTGACCCGCTGGTGGTCCGCGATTTTCGGGCTAAAGGCATTACCCACGTGCGCATCCGCGTCGCGGATGAACCGACAGAGGCACGGCTGATCCACCTGCGTAAGCTGGTAGAAGCCTGCGAACAGTATGGCGTGATCCCGATCATCGCCTATCAGGCTGATGAGTATAAAAACGACCCGAAAGCTGACAACGAGAAAGAGGCGATCAACTGGTGGATTGCCGTGGCGCACTATTTCGGCCAGAGCTTCCCGCTGCTGGGTTTTGATCTTATTTATGAGCCGACTGACAAGCTTAATCACAATCTGGCGTCGTTAAACCACGTCTATGAAAAAAGCATCAAAGCGATCCACGACATCGACCCGCAGCGCATGATCTTCATCGCACCGCGCCTGCGCGCCGCGCCGGAGGATTTAACCAGCCTGAAGCTGCCTGCCCATAGCCAGAACTACCTGCTGGCAGAATGGCATATTTTCCCATGGGGACCGCTGAAAAATAACGGTAAATACCCGTGGACGTCCGGCACGGCGGCGGAGAAAGCGGCTATTCACAGTCGCATTACGACGGCGCTGCGCTGGCAGCAAAAAACCGGACACGTCAGCTGGGTGGGGGGCTGGGGCGTGGGGGAGTCAAACCGCTTTACACCGACCGCCTCGCAAATGGCCTTCGCCACCTTTATGGCCTGTGAGCTGCAAAAGGCGAAAATTCCGTACGCGATCAACGCGGATTTCCAGTTTTACGACGGAGAAGAGGGCGCCTGGCGGCCTGCGCCAGAGCCGTTGTTACAGGCCATGATCGCCCCTGTCTGTGAAAAGCCCGGCGAGAAGCCGGGCCATCATGCAGTTAAACCGGCTGCTCGTGATGCGGAACACGTGACGCCAGCGGCAGCCAGCACAGTAAAATCAGCAGTCCCATCAGCGTCATCAGCAGGCCCAAACTAGACTGCCCGGTCTGCGGCATCATCGCCGAGAGCCAGGCCAGCGCGCCGGAACCGATATTCTGCAAACCACCTACCAGCGCGCCCGCCGTACCTGCGAGGAACGGGAACGGCTCCATCGCGCCGCTGGTGGCAAGCGGGAACAGCATGCCCGCACCGAAGAAGAACAGTGCCGCCGGGATCAGCAGCGTCCAGACGGTCATCACACCGAACAGCCCCGGGATCCACATCATCAGGCCTGCCAGCAGGCAGCTGATCACCGACTGCCACATCAGCGTTGAGAAACGCTTGTTCTGACGTCCGGCGAACCATGCCCCGAAGAATGCCGCCGGTATCGGCAGAATAAACAGAATACTGACCACCATACTGCTCAGGCCAAGACCTGCGCCCAGCAGCACGCCGGAGCAGGCTTCAAACACCGCAATGCCCGCCAGACCGCCGATCAGCATCAGCAGGTAACAGGTAAACGACCCGTTGCCGAACAGCGTTTTATAGCTGGCGATGAGCTTCGTGCGCGGTGCGTCCTGAGGGCGGGTTTCCGGCATCCAGCGCGCCATGCTGAAGGTGACAATCACACAGAGCACCAGCAGGAAGGCGTAGCAGGCGCGCCAGGACCACATGGTGTCCAGCAGGCCGCCGATCAGCGGCGCCAGCAGCGGGCTAACCAGAATACCCATATTCAACAGGCTGTTGGCATGGCGGAGCTGGGTGCCCTGATACATGTCACGCGGTAAGGTTCGCGCCATCACCCCACCGACGCCGGTACCAACACCCTGCAGGGCGCTGGCGGCAATCAATATGGTCAGGCTGTGGGTGGTGATGGCAATCACCGTCGCGACCATGAAGATGCACATGCCTGTCAGAATGACCGGGCGGCGGCCGATACGGTCGGAGAGCGGCCCGTAGAATAACTGCGACACGCCATAGGTCAGCAGGTAGGCCGCCATCACGCTTTGTACTGCGCCCTCGCGGACGTTTAGTTCCTTTGCCATGTCGGCAATCGCCGGAATGTAGATGGTTTGCGCCATCTGACCGACGGCCACCAGTAACACCAGCATCAACAATAAGTTAACGTTCCTTTGTTTTTTCATGTCGCTGAATACTTTTGCCAAAAGAGAAAAATGAAGAATAAGTGACTATGCATTCCCATAAATGCGCGAGGAATCTACCACAGTGAGATGACAAATTGAGCATTACTGTGATGAATGGAGAAACAGAAAAAGGCAGGATTTGTAAACAAGATCGGCAACTAATGTTGCCAGTGATTTACGCGAGGCGCAGCAGGATCGCGCCACCCGCAATACCCAGCGCCGCGGCAATGCGCAGACCCGCAACCTTCTCTTTTAACAGCACAAACGCGATCAACGCCCCGAAGAGAATGGAGGTTTCACGCAGCGCGGCGACCACTGCCAGCGGGGCCTGCGTCATTGCCCATAGCGCCAGGCCATATGAGCCCATAGTCCCCACGCCGCCGAGCAACCCCTTTTTCCAGTGCAGACGGAGATAGCTGGACGCTTCACGCCGACGTGCCACCATCGCCCAGCACAGCAGACAGAAGCCGTTCATAAAGAAGGTCCACAGCGTGTAGCCCAGCGCGGTGTCGGATAAACGCACACCGGTGCCATCTACCAGCGTATACCCGGCGATAAAACAGGCGTTCAGCAGCGCCAGCCAGATCCCTTTTCGGGACTGCATGCGTCCGTTCATCGCCATGGCCAGGATCGACAGACAGATCACCCCGATGCCGGACCAGGCAAGCCACGAGAGACTATCGCCGAGCACCAGCACGCTTACCAGCGCCACCAGCAGTGGTGCGGTGCCGCGCATCAGCGGATAGGTCTGGCTCATATCCGAGACCTGATAGGTCTTCGCGTCCAGAACCGTATACACCACCTGTAATGCGCAGGAGACGATCAGGAACGGCCAGCTGGCGGCGGCGGGCTGAGGAGAGAAAGGCAGTAATACCAGAGCGATTAGCGTGGCGGAGCCGCTGACGCTGATCGCAGAATAGAGCTTGTCCGTTCCGGCTTTGACAATGGCGTTCCAGCTGGCATGCAGCAGTGCGGCGAAGAGTAAAATGCAGAAAACGGTGATGGTCATGGCGTATCGGATGGTGAATTGTCACTCAACTGTAACATTCACAACCCGATGCTGCCAGCCGCTCAGACCGCGCAGAAAAGACGGTGCGTCACCCGAGGTTCGTCAGACACCAGCCTGAAGCCCGCCTGGTGATAGAAGCCATACGCGCTGTCCGGCGCATGGGTATTGAGAAAATCAAACCAGATGCTGGCATCGGCCATCACCACGCTTAAAAGCTGTTTGCCAATGCCCATCCCGCGGCACTTCTCACTGACGTAGAGATGGCGAATACGCCCGGCGCGTGGCTGCTGGCTGAACGGATCGCGGTTAAGCCCGCACACGCCCACCAGCCTGCCGTTAAGAAACGCCCCCAGCAGCTTTTCACCCGGCGCGTTAAAGCGGTTTTCGCCGCGTTGCCAGTTCTCTTCCAGCCTGCGCAGCATGTTGAAATTCAGTGCGATACTCTCCGCCTTCAGGGCGATGTACCCCGGCTCTTCTGGGGTAACAGGCTCAATTAACAGACGCGACATAGCATTCCCTCGTTATTAAAGAGGGGCGGTTGCCCGCCCCTCTCAGGTGCGACTTGAACCTGAATCACCGAAGGTATTTCAGGACAGCATCAAGCAGTTGCAGTACTGCAACAATGAGTTTGAGGATAAGTATCACCATATCCACTACGCTCATACGCGTCTCCTTTTGGTTAAAAGGAGCACGATGCTGGCGTACCTTTCCGCCGCCTGTGGCCAGCACCTGGATTGACGTAACACAGTGTGCTCACTTCAGGGGTTAAGGCACTGACGGCACCACCCGTTTCAGCCAGGACTTCGTTGCGCCGGTAGAACTGCGGCCCCCTCGCTCACTGCGAACACCTTCAGTATAGATAAATACTGTATGCATGAACAGTATTTTGTGGACAAAATCTGGAAGGCGATCCATACTCAAAAACGTCAAAATCCGTGCCTCAATTGCGCGTTCGTCTTCGATCGCGTATACTTTTTGCGTTGACGTAACACAGTGTGTTCTGCGGCGACCAACCGCAAAACCCTGATAAAAACCTCGCTCCGGCGGGGTTTTTTGTTTTCTGGGCTATCCCTTTTTAAGGGAAAGTACCTGATAAAATTTGCACGATAACATCACCAAATACGAAAATAATATAAATGAGTTGTATTGATACCCATCATAAAATTTAAATTGAATCATTTATTGCCGTAATAAATAACGGTGAAAAGGTTTATTTATTACATGAATGTATATTTAAATTACTCCATTGGTTTGAATTGCGCAGCCTTGCAATGTACATTGCTATAACCACAAAAATGATATGGATAAGTTATGCAGGCCGATGATTATTTAAAGATGAAGTTCCAGAGCGACAGACAGTTGGCTCTTTATGGACAGCAAGGTGTTGCCGGGACATGGAAAGCATTAAAGGGGATAGGTACTGATATATACTCAGGAATGGAGCGTGTAAGTTGGTACTCATCATGCTTAATCCCCAGCTATCACGATGTATGCGATGAGCTTCTTTCAGAGGAAAAGAGGATGTACCTCTCAATTCTCTCGCTGTACCGTTATCGCAATGTAATAGCATACATGCTTTATCTTTATTTTGAGACTATTATCGCCGACTCTGAAAATGGAAATGAGAACAATCGCGTTCGCGAGACGGACTCAAAAGTAACCGGATTAGTTAAAAACATCCCGACAAGCAAGGCAGCGCGTTTAGCGATAGCATGGGCGCTGGCTAAATACCTTTCGGAATCTGGCATGCTTTCAGAAATCGTCGTCGAGCGGCTTGCACGCCGTGTACCTAACATTGTCATGGCATTTCAACTGATTGGCACGGAACAGAAGTGCGCGCTTGCTGCCCGTCGCCTGAAAACGCTGGACCCTAAGTATTACGCCACTCTCTATGCTGCACAACTGGAGATGCTTTACTACTTTTTTGAACCTTTCCTGTCTGAACTCATTAAGAAGGTGCAAATGGGGTTCTATGAAGATTTCGATGCGATTTATAACGACTTAAAGGATTAATAAGATGTTTAAGAGTCTGCTATCAATTCTATTTACGGATATTTTATTTCCCGTTTATATTTTTGCGTGCGCCTCTTTGTTTCTGTGGTTGATGCCTGACCACTGGGTATTACTCACATTCATCGCTATAGTAGTATTTATTATTGTCCATCCGATAATATTCGGCCGCTTTGATAAATACGATTGAACGTTTTAAAAAGGAGTTTTTATGTCAAATCCGGCTTATTTATTTCTCACAGATGAAAATGGTTCACCTGTGGTTGGCCCTTGCCTTGTCTCAGGGCGTGAAGGTGCAATTGAACTCAAATCACTCACTCACAATGTCAACATCCCCGTCGACGGGAATACCGGGAAATTGACGGGCACGCGTATACACATGCCCATCATGTTTCAGAAAGAATTTGATCGCGTAACCCCACTTTTATTTCGCGCGCTGAGTACGGGAAGAACGCTCCAGTCAGCCACCATTAAGATGTATCAGATTAACGAGGCTGGTTTAGAACAGGAATATTTTAATATACACCTTGAGAATGTGAAAATAACTTCAATCACACCAGACCTGTATCCCGGCGCAAACACCGGAACACACCTTGAAACGGTTCTGATACGCTATGAGAAAATCACCTGGAAGCATTGCGACGGGAATGTCGTCTATAGTGACACCTGGAATGAGCGAGCAACATACTGAAACGTGATCCCTGACGCATTTTTGCGCAGATGAAAATATTTCCATTGTCACGCTGAAAAACCTGTGTTTGTATAAATCCACTCAATGATTCCAAACACAGGTCCCCAATGACTGCATCCATGAACACCGCGACCCTACTAAAAACTGCGCAACCAGCCGCAGTGGTCGTCGTGCGTGTGGTGGTGGTCGTCGGCAATGCGCCGTAGGGACTGGATCAACACACGAATCCAAAACCCCGCCGGCGCAAACCGGGCGGGGTTTTTCGTTTAGGACCCTCCCCGGAACGTCGGCCCAGAAGAAAAGGACTGGAGCATGGCAAGTTCGGGCACAACATCCACCAGGACGCGTTTTACTGGCGCGCAGTTAATCGTTCATTTACTGGAACGGCAGGGCATTACCACGGTTGCGGGCATCCCGGGCGGCACGGTGCTGCCGCTGTATGACGCGTTAAGCCAAAGCACGCAGATCCGCCACGTGCTGGCGCGCCACGAGCAGGGCGCAGGCTTTATCGCTCAGGGGATGGCGCGGACCCAGGGCAAACCGGCAGTCTGTATGGCCTGCAGCGGCCCGGGGGCGACTAACCTGGTGACCGCCATCGCCGACGCGCGTCTCGACTCCATTCCGCTGATCTGCATCACCGGCCAGGTGCCGTCTTCAATGATCGGTACCGATGCGTTCCAGGAAGTGGACACCTACGGCATCTCTATCCCCATCACCAAACATAACTATTTAGTTCGCGACATCACCGAGCTTCCTCAGGTTATCAGCGATGCGTTTCGTATCGCGCAGTCCGGCCGCCCGGGCCCGGTGTGGATAGACATTCCTAAGGATGTCCAGACCGCAGAAATTGAGATCGATGTTCTGCCGGAACCGGGCGTGCGTGCCCCCGCGCCGGAATTCAGCGCTGAGAGCGTGCGCGACGCCGCCGCCATGATCAATGCCGCCAAACGTCCGGTGCTCTATCTGGGTGGCGGGGCAATCAACGCCGCGGATGAAATCCGTCAGTTCGCTGAAAAAGCCAACCTGCCCACCACCATGACCCTGATGGCGCTCGGCATGCTGCCAAAAGCGCACCCGCTGTCCCTGGGCATGCTGGGGATGCACGGCGCACGCAGCACCAACTACATCCTGCAGGAGGCGGATTTATTGATTGTTATGGGCGCGCGTTTTGATGACCGGGCGATTGGCAAAACCGAGGAGTTCTGCCCGAATGCCAAAATTATCCACGTGGATATCGACCGCGCTGAGCTCGGCAAAATCAAACAGCCGCACGTGGCAATTCAGGGGGATGTGGCGGAAGTACTGACGCAGCTGATCCCGCAGACGGACGCAATCGACCGCGCCGACTGGCGTCAGATGGTGGCCGATTTGCAGCGCGAGTTCCCGGGTGCCATCCCAACCGAAGGTGACCCGCTGAGCCACTACGGGCTGATTAACGCCGTGGCCGCCTGCGTGGACGACAGCGCGATTATTACCACCGACGTTGGCCAGCATCAGATGTGGACCGCGCAGGCTTACCCGCTGAACCGTCCGCGCCAGTGGCTGACCTCTGGCGGCCTCGGCACCATGGGGTTCGGCCTGCCGGCGGCAGTCGGGGCGGCGCTGGCAAATCCGGACCGCAAGGTCATCTGTTTTTCCGGTGACGGCAGCCTGATGATGAACATTCAGGAGATGGCCACCGCCGCCGAAAACCAGTTAGACGTGAAAATTATCCTGATGAACAACGAGGCGCTGGGGCTGGTACACCAGCAGCAGAGTCTGTTCTACAAGCAGGGCGTGTTTGCCGCGACCTATCCGGGGATGATTAACTTTATGCAGATTGCCGCCGGTTTTGGCCTGCACACCTGCGATCTGAACGCCGAAGAAGATGCCCACGCAGCGCTGCAGGAGGCGATTTCGCGTCCGGGCCCGGCGCTGATCCACGTGCGTATCGACCCTGAACAAAAAGTGTATCCGATGGTGCCGCCAGGGGCGGCAAATACTGAGATGGTGGGGGAATAAGCCATGCAGAAACAACATGAAAACGTCATTCTGGAACTCACCGTCCGCAACCACCCTGGCGTCATGACCCACGTCTGCGGGCTGTTTGCCCGCCGGGCGTTTAACGTGGAAGGCATTCTTTGTCTGCCCATTCAGGGCAGCGAGCACAGCCGCATCTGGCTACTGGTTAATGACGACCAGCGTCTGGAGCAGATGATGGCGCAAATCGACAAACTGGAAGATGTCACCAAAGTGGCGCGCAACCAGTCCGATCCCACCATGTTTAACAAAATTGCGGTGTTTTTCGAATAGATCGCTTAAGGTAAGCCTCTTTCGCTCTTGTAGGCCGGATAAGCGCAGCGCCATCCGGCTTTTCAGACCGCAGGAATAGACATGACCACCATCGCTCTCATCGACGACCACCTTATCGTCCGCTCCGGATTTGCCCAGCTTTTAAACCTCGAACCGGATTTTCAGGTCGTGGCCGAGTTTGGCTCCGGTCGTGAAGCGCTGGCGGGCCTGCCGGGGCGCGGGGTGCAGGTGTGTATCTGCGATATCTCGATGCCGGATCTCTCGGGTCTTGAGCTGTTAAGCCAGCTGCCGAAAGGGATGGCGACGATCATGCTTTCGGTCCACGACAGCCCGGCGCTGGTGGAGCAGGCCCTTAACGCGGGGGCGCGCGGATTCCTCTCTAAACGCTGCAGCCCGGACGAGCTGATTGCCGCCGTGCGCACCGTTTCCACCGGCGGCTGCTATCTGACGCCGGATATCGCCATCAAGCTGGCGGCCGGACGCCAGGATCCGCTTACCCGGCGCGAACGTCAGGTGGCAGAGAAGCTTGCCCAGGGCATGTCGGTGAAAGAGATTGCCGCCGAGCTGGATCTGTCGCCGAAAACCGTCCACGTTCATCGCGCCAACCTGATGGAAAAACTCAACGTCAGCAACGACGTTGAGCTGGCCCGCCGCATGTTCGACAGCTGGCAATGAGTCCCGTCTTTTCGCGGCTGATCGCCGTCGTTGCCAGCTTCTTTATCTTCTCCGCCGCCTGGTTCTGCCTGTGGAGCATCAGCCTGCATCTGGTGGAACGCCCGGAGCTGGCGGTACTGCTCTTTCCCTTTGGCCTGCGTCTGGGGCTGATGCTGCAATGCCCGCGCGGCTACTGGCCTGTTCTGCTGGGCGCAGAGTGGCTGATGCTGGTCTGGCTGGCGCAGGAAGTCTCCCTCGCGCATCTGCCCTTATTGATGACCGGAAGCCTGCTCACGCTCCTCCCGGTTGCGCTTATCTCCCGCTATCGCTACCAGCGCGACTGGCGCACCCTGCTGCGCCAGGGGGCGGCGCTGATTGCCGCCGCGCTGCTGCAGTCCCTGCCGTGGGCGGGTGATAAGGAGATGCTTAACGCGCTGCTGCTGACCCTGACCGGTGGTCTGACCCTTGCCCCGACCTGCCTCGTCATCTGGCACTACCTCACCAGCACCGTCTGGCAGCCGCTTGGCCCGGCGCTGGTCTCACAACCGGTGAACTGGCGCGCCCGGCATCTCATCTGGTATCTGCTGCTGTTTGTGGTGAGCCTGTGGCTGCAGCTTGGCCTGCCCGCCGAACTTTCACGCTTTACGCCTTTTTGCCTGGCGCTGCCGATCATCGCCCTGGCCTGGCACTACGGCTGGCAGGGGGCATTGATCGCGACCCTGATGAACGCCATCGCCCTGATTGCCAGCCAGACCTGGCACGATCATCCCGTGGACCTGCTGCTCTCCCTGCTGGCCCAGAGCCTGACCGGATTGCTGCTGGGGGCGGGCATTCAGCGTCTGCGCGAGCTGAACCAGTCCCTGCAGACCGAGCTGGCACGCAACCGGCGTCTGGCGGAGCGCCTGCTGGAGACGGAAGAGAGCGTGCGGCAGGAGGTTGCCCGCGAGCTGCACGACGATATCGGCCAGACCATCACCGCCATCCGCACCCAGGCGGGCATTGTCCAGCGTCTGGCGGCGGAAAACGCAGGCGTGAAGCAGGGCGGAGCGCATATCGAACAACTCTCTCTTGGCGTGTACGACTCGGTGCGACGTCTGCTGGGCAGGTTGCGTCCGCGCCAGCTCGACGATCTCTCGCTGGAGCAGGCGGTACGCTCTCTGATGCGTGAGATGGAGCTGGAAAGCCGCGGCATTGTCAGCCATCTCGACTGGCGCATCAATGAAGCCACCCTGAGCGAAGGCCAGCGCGTGACGCTGTTCCGCGTCTGTCAGGAAGGGCTGAACAATATTGTCAAACACGCCAACGCCAGCGCGGTGACGCTGCAGGGCTGGCAGCAGGATGAGAATATCAGGCTGGTGATTGAAGACGACGGCTGCGGCCTGCCACCGGGCTCCGGCCAGCAGGGCTTTGGCCTGGCGGGCATGCGGGAGCGCGTGAAGGCGCTGGGCGGCACGCTGAGCATCTCCTGCACCCACGGGACGCGCGTCAGCGTCAGCCTGCCGCTAAGGAGCCACCATGTTTAAAACCCCGGCTAACGCCGCGCCGATAGGTAACAAAGCGGAAATCGACGCCCGCTACCGCTACTGGCGTCGCCATATCCTGATCACCATCTGGCTCGGCTACGCGCTGTTCTACTTCACCCGCAAAAGCTTCAACGCCGCCGCGCCGGAGATCCTCGCCAGCGGCGTAATGACCCGCACCGATATCGGCCTGCTGGCGACGCTGTTTTACATCACCTACGGCTTGTCGAAGTTCTTCTCCGGCATCGTCAGCGACCGCTCCAACGCCCGCTATTTCATGGGCGTTGGGCTGATTGCCACCGGCGTAGTGAATATCCTGTTTGGCTTCTCCACCTCGCTGTGGGCCTTTGCCCTGCTGTGGGCGCTGAACGCCTTTTTCCAGGGCTGGGGCGCGCCGGTCTGCGCCCGTCTGCTCACCGCCTGGTACTCGCGCAACGAGCGCGGCGGCTGGTGGGCTGTCTGGAACACCGCGCATAACGTCGGCGGGGCGCTGATCCCTATGGTGGTCGGCGCGGCGGCGCTACACTACGGCTGGCGCGCGGGGATGATGATTGCCGGCGGTCTGGCGATTGTCGCCGGGCTGTTCCTCTGCTGGCGGCTGCGCGACAGGCCGCAAACCGTCGGCCTGCCCGCGGTGGGCGACTGGCGGCACGACGAGATGGAAATGGCGCAACAGCAGGAGGGGGCGGGGCTGACGCGAAAAGAAATCCTCACCAAATACGTCTTGTTAAACCCCTATATCTGGCTGCTCTCGCTCTGCTACGTGCTGGTCTACGTGGTGCGTGCAGCCATCAACGACTGGGGCAATCTGTACATGTCCGAGACGCTCGGCGTGGACCTGGTCACCGCCAACTCCGCGGTGACGATGTTCGAACTGGGCGGGTTTATCGGCGCGCTGGTGGCGGGCTGGGGCTCGGATAAGCTATTCAACGGCAACCGCGGCCCGATGAACCTGATTTTCGCGGCCGGGATATTACTTTCCGTCGGCTCGCTGTGGCTGATGCCGTTCGCCAGCTACGTGATGCAGGCGGCGTGCTTCTTCACCACCGGTTTCTTCGTCTTCGGCCCGCAGATGCTGATCGGCATGGCGGCGGCTGAGTGTTCGCACAAAGAGGCGGCGGGTGCGGCGACGGGCTTTGTCGGGCTGTTTGCCTACCTCGGCGCGTCGCTCTCCGGCTGGCCGCTGGCGCGGGTGATCGACGTCTGGCACTGGAGCGGTTTCTTCGCGGTGATCGCTATCGCGGCAGGGATCTCTGCGCTGCTGCTGCTGCCGTTTTTGCACGCGCAGTCTCCGCGCGAGGCGAGCGAAGCGTGATGCGCCTCACTTTTTCGCCCCGAGTGGCGCAAAACTAGGAAATTTTCCCGGTTTTACCTGGACGCTGTCTCAGGCATCTCTCCCGGCTGATTTTTACAATGCCTGCCATTCGCAGGTAAAAATCAGCTCAGGAGCAAACCATGCTGGCCTTCCTCAATCAGGTGCGCAAGCCGACCCTGGATCTGCCGCTCGACGTGCGGCGCAAGATGTGGTTCAAACCGTTCATGCAGTCCTATCTGGTGGTCTTTATCGGCTACCTGACCATGTACCTGATCCGCAAAAACTTTAATATCGCGCAGAACGACATGATCTCGACCTACGGGCTGAGCATGACGCAGCTGGGGATGATCGGTCTGGGCTTCTCCATCACCTACGGCGTGGGGAAAACCGTTGTCTCCTACTACGCGGACGGCAAAAACACCAAGCAGTTCCTGCCGTTTATGCTGATTCTCTCCGCTATCTGTATGCTCGGCTTCAGCGCCAGCATGGGCGCAGGCTCCGTCAGCCTGTTCCTGATGATCGCCTTCTACGCCCTGAGCGGTTTCTTCCAGAGCACCGGCGGGTCGTGCAGCTACTCCACCATCACCAAATGGACCCCGCGGCGTAAGCGTGGCTCGTACCTCGGCATGTGGAACATCTCCCACAACCTCGGCGGGGCAGGTGCGGCTGGCGTGGCGCTGTTCGGTGCAAACTACCTGTTCGACGGCCACGTGATCGGCATGTTTATCTTCCCGTCGATTATCGCCCTGATTGTCGGCTTTATCGGCCTGCGCTTCGGCAGCGACTCCCCGGAATCTTACGGCCTTGGCAAAGCCGAAGAGCTGTTCGGCGAGGAGATCAGCGAAGAGGACAAAGAGACCGAAGAAAACGAGATGACCAAATGGCAGATCTTTGTTGAGTACGTGCTGAAAAACAAAGTGATCTGGCTGCTCTGCTTCTCGAATATCTTCCTGTACGTGGTGCGCATCGGTATCGACCAGTGGTCTACCGTGTATGCCTTCCAGGAGCTGAAGCTTTCTAAAGAGGTGGCGATTCAGGGCTTCACCCTGTTTGAAGTGGGCGCGCTGGTCGGCACGCTGCTCTGGGGCTGGCTCTCGGATCTCGCCAACGGTCGTCGTGCACTGGTGGCCTGCATCGCGCTGGCGCTGATTATTGCTACCCTGGGCGTTTACCAGCATGCCAGCAACCAGTACGTTTACCTCGCGTCCCTGTTCGCGCTCGGCTTCCTGGTGTTTGGTCCCCAGCTGCTGATCGGCGTGGCGGCAGTCGGCTTCGTTCCGAAAAAAGCGATCGGCGCCGCCGACGGGATTAAAGGCACCTTCGCCTACCTGATCGGCGACAGCTTCGCCAAGCTGGGTCTGGGGATGATCGCAGACGGCACGCCAATTTTCGGCCTCACCGGCTGGGCGGGCACCTTTGCCGCGCTGGATGCGGCAGCCATCGGCTGTATCGTCCTGATGGCGATGGTTGCGGTGCTGGAAGAACGTAAAATTCGCCGGGAAAATCGCGCGCAGAAATTAAAAATAGCCTGAGTGTGCAGGTAACGTCTTTGCCCGGTGTGTGATGCCGGGCTTTTTTGTATTAACGCCCCCGGCGTTAATGCCTTATATCCCCTTCTGCAAGGTCTTTTCTGTTCACTATTATGGCATCGCCCGCTGTTGACGCCCTGCGTTTCCCGCTATGATGAGCGGCTATTCTAAGGAGAACGCATGGTCTGGATAATGCTGGCAACGCTTGCCGTGGTGTTTGTGGTTGGGTTTCGTGTCCTGACCTCGGACTCCCGCCGCGCCATCAAACGCTTAAGCGAACGGCTGGGGATCACCCCGATGCCGGTAGAATCGATGATCGACCAGTTCGGTAAAACGCCCGGCAATGAGTTTATCCGCTACCTTGAACGTCCTGACGAGGCGCATCTGCAAAACGCGGCACAGGTGCTGCTGATCTGGCAGGTCTGCATCGTCGACGGCAGCGAAGAGAACCTGCACACCTGGCACCGCATGCTGCGTAAAGCCCGCCTGGCCGCGCCAATCACCGATGCACAAATCCGCCTGACGCTCGGCTTTATGCGCGAGATGGAGCCCGATCCGCAGGAGCTGAATGCCTTCCAGTTACGCTATAACCAGCTCTTTCTGCCGGAAGAGGGGGTGTTTTACCTGCATTAAGCCGTTTTTCCGCACAGGATATTTTGAGCGTTAAGAATCTTTTCTCTGTTTTCATTGAGGCGGGTGGCGGCATAGATATCTATGTTTAACCTTTTTGCCTCCGCGTCCGTGAGTTCACGGTAGCAAAGTCCTTCCTGATTAAAGGTGCATTTCGACTGAGGCAGCAGCGCAAATCCTTTCCCTCTTGCGATACGGCTTAGCATCACGAGGGTATCATCCGGTTCTTTTATCCGCTTCAGCGGCGTTTTCAGCGTATCAAAGTAGCTTTCGCATTTGTCGTAGAACGACGGGTTGGCACTTCTGGAAAACCAGAAAATGGGTAGATCGCTAATATCCTCCAGCGCGACTTTCTCTTTCAGGCTGGCAGGATGTAAAGAGGGCATTGCGATGAGCAACGGTTCCTGGCAGACCCATCGGTATTGAACAATGTCTTCATGACCCGTTCCTTTTTCACCGGTCAGCACCAGATCCAGCATATTTTTAGACAAACTTTGCAGCAGTTGGGCAGAAGTCAGGTCCGGCGTTTCGACATCATCTCCTGCGTTCATTTTTTGAAGCTGGGTATTCACGGGTTCAATATATTCAAAATTAAGCGTCCGCGTGAGTCCGATTCTCAGGCTCGTTTCAGAAGAGAGAGGATCTTCTTTTAGATTACTGATGTCTTTAAGTATTTTTTCTGCCTGAACAACCAGCGCACGACCTGCTTCAGTGAGGCTAACGTCATGCGTGCTGCGGCTGAACAACTGACGTTTCAGCACCGCTTCAAGGCACTTTATCTGACGCGTCAATGGCGGTTGAGTCATGCGTAGACGTTCGGCAGCCTTACGGAAATTCAGTTCATGTGCAACAGCGAGAAAGCATTGTAATTGTTTGATACTGGGCAGGTTATTGCTGATTAAATGTTCTGCTGTGGCCATACGTGAGTCCTGAATGCGAAAAGGTATTTAGTCTTTTTTCGATTTCGATATTACACGCTAAAAGCAGGCAGCAAAACCTGTTTTAACAGTAATACAAAAAATATATTACAAATTTAACAATTCCAATTGTTTCCTTTATTGATAAATTTCTATCCGAATCCTCACTCAATCAATATTCGGAGTAATTATGTCGTCTAAATATGTACTGGTATCACGCTTCCCGTTAAAAAATGCTTTTTCTGAAAAAGAATTCACTTCATTAAAAAGCAATGAAAACGTTCGCTACTATTCCTGTGAAGAAAACGGTGTTAATGAATTGCTGGAACTGCGCGCATTCAACGATATTAAAGAAATTGCGTGGGTTGAGAGTGAAATGGAATCCATGTTCCATCGTTTCTCTGACGTTCTTTCTGCCGATATTCGTCGCGAATTACTTAAGTTTGTTGAATCCCCGATCGATAATAAAAAGAACTTACCCGAATCAACTTATATCCAGCTTCGTCACGTTGAAGTGCCTGCACATAACTATCAGCAGTACCGTCAGTGGCGCGATGAAACCATTTTTAATGTGGTAAGAGATAACAAAGACAAGATTGAAAGTTTCGAAGCGTTTCATTCTCTGATCAGTGGCGTTCCGGGCGTAATGTTTATCTCCTCATTCAACGGCGATAAAGCAGCCTATAAAGAAGCATTTACCAATGCGCGTTACCAGGAAATCATTCAGCAGGCCGGCGACAACTTTATCACTGGCGGCAATGACGGCCTTTATACGCGCATCTACCGTGCTTGCTGTTGTTGAGGAACAATGCATGAACTGTAAAAAGTTGGTTGTTGTTGGCGATAAATTTAATGAATTTGCCAACGGTAAAGATGTACTGACTATATCTCAGCTTGAATTATTGACTCAGATCCCTGCGAATATCATTGATAAAGAACACGAAATTATTGTTGGGCAGGGCGTGCGCAAGGATTTTGCCGGGAAAGTAATTTCAAACCAGGCAAGAAACGCTATTCATGGCAATAAACTAAAAATGTGCTCTCTGGAAAAACTGGTTAGCGACAAAAAAAATGCACATTGCCATAAAAAACTGGAACAGAACATACTTATAGGACCTGCGGAACAGGCTGAACATAATCCCGACCTTTATGCGATGCCTCTGTTAATCGACGAGCGTTGCGAATTGATGGCGGATCACCAGACGGGCCAGCATATTCAGGGAATGCTGCTGGTTGAAGCCAGCCGCCAGGCCTTTATCGGCGTCACCGAAGAGTTTATTTACAAGCAGGAAAGTGGGCGCTATTACGTCATTAATAGCATGGCAATCAATTTTTCCAGTTTCCTGTTCCCTTTACCGGCGCTGGTCCATTTTGAATTTCTGGAAAAAGATATTAACGACCGCCGGGGGCGTTTCAAGGCTCAGGTACGCGTCACGCAGCACCAAACGCTTTGCGCGACAATGGATGTGTCGTTCACCGTCTATCCTTCCGCCCTGATTACAGAGAAAGAAAAATCTCTGGCTGAGGTTGCCATGCAGGCGGCCATCGTTCAGCAGCAAGGGGTGGCTCAGGGGGTAACGCATGCCTGAATTACGTAGCCAGAAATACCGTCTGGCTGCAACCACGCAGGGGCCGCTTTACCCCCCTGCGGAGGTCATGGACGGGAAGGGTAATTTTGTCGTGGTTGGCATGGTGCCCGGGGATAACGGTTTGCAGTGGCGAAGCGTCATTGTCTCACCGGACAGCGCGCTTCCGGCATTTGGGGAAATTGCGCCCTATAACATTCTGTGTGATATAGAGAAAATGCCCAAGGACGCGCTGAAGGACATCATTCTTCATACTCTTCCTTTACCCATTCCGATGAACAACTATCGGATGATTTTCTCACCGGAACAGCGGCCGCACGCCAACAAAGAAAAGAGGCCGAGCGTGCCGCTTCATGACGGCTATATCGCAGATTATCGCAGCAGCGATGGAAAGCGAGACATCCAGCCTGTCACCCTCGCTGCCTGGCTTGAGGCAGAGGGAATTTTTGACGTCACGTTGTCCGAAGATAAAAAACGAGCACGGTTCACGTTTTCGTTCCGGAGTCTTGTTCCGGATAGCGTTTATACCGTGATGAGTCTCAGGGAAAACGATTTAGCCTCTGAGGCGCCGAGCAGGCCTGGCCCGCTGGGTATACCCAACGTATTTATAACCGATAGCGAAGGTAATGCCGAATATTGGGCTGAGCTAACCGATCCTTTTCCGGCACCGGAGAGGAAAGGAAACAGAATTATTAACGTAGTCGTACTTTATATGAGCTCGCGTCAGAGCTACGGCGGTGCAATTGGTTTTTACGGTCTTGGGGGCGATATCCATGCCCATTTAAAACTCAAAGGCCGTTCCTTCGATGAATTTACAACTATAGAGTGAGAAAAGTATGCCGTTTGTTCATGTGATGACCTGGCCGACGAAAGATGAAAATCAAATCATCAGGCTTCAGGAAGATATTACGTTTGCCGTTCACAAAAATACAGGTGCACCGCTGGATAAAATTTCCGTGGTGGTTTCTGAAATTCCGCCTTCTCGCTGGGCGGATGCAGGCGTGCCTGGTACGGATAAAGAGTTCCCGGTTAAGAGTCGAAGAAAAAACTACGAGGAATAGGCTTTGCGTAAACACGCCGCATTTTTTGACGTTGATGAGACGCTTATAAATATTAAAAGTATGTTTGATTTCTATGATTTCTGGTGCAGGGAAAATAATCAACACGATCGTCTTCAACGCTTTATGTCTCGCTTTCGCGCCGATGTAAAAAACGGTGTGCCAAGGGAGACGCTGAACCGAGATTATTATCGCCAGTTTAAAGGTGTATCTCGTCGTTATCTGGACGAAATGGGTGAGGAATGGTTCAGGCATAAGCTGGAAAATGCGTTTTTTATTGATAGCGCCGTTGCAGCACTTAAAAAACATCAGCGCCAGAATATGTACACCGTATTTATATCTGGCTCTATGCTGCCGATTCTTTCACCCATTGCGAAATACCTTGGGGTAACGGATGTACTCTGTGCGCCGGTCATAATAAATGAAGCAGGTGATTTAACGGGTGAAATCGGCCTGCCGCAAACAATTGGAGCGGGTAAAAAAGACGCACTTATGACGTTTTGCCAGGATAAGGAGATTAACCCGGCGGATTGTTATGCCTACGGTGACGATCTTTCGGATATTCCAATGCTCGAAGCCATTGGGCATCCCGTGTGTGTGGGAGAGCATTCTGCGCTTACCAGATATGCAACAGAAAAAAATTGGCAAATTATTTAAACTATCATTGAGGTAAGTTGTATGACTTCAGAACTCTCTTTGCAAAATATGACGTTAAGGTCATGGCTTGCTTTATTCATTCTGGCTATTTCAACGTTTACTATTGTCACGACCGAACTGGCGCCGGTTGGATTATTAACGCCAATCGCAGAGGGGCTACAGTCTTCGGAATCCGCGGTGGGCATGACCGTGTCGCTTTATGCCTGGGTGGGGGCGTTGAGTGCGCTGTTTGCCTCCGTCTTTTTAGGCAATGTGGCCAAGAAACGCCTTTTACTCGTGCTCACCGTGGTGCTTCTGATCTCCAACATCATGGCCGCGACGGTAAACACCTACAGCATGCTGCTTAGCGCCCGAGTGCTGGGTGCGCTTGCTCACGGTGCATTCTGGGCGATGATCGGTGCAACAGCGGTTGCTATCGTTCCTGCCAGATATATTGGGGCGGCAACGTCAATCGTATTTGGTGGCGTCTCCGCAGCAAGCGTTTTTGGCGTGCCGGTATCCAACTACATTGGTATTCACTTCGGCTGGCGGCAGGCATTTTGGCTGATGGCCGCGCTGAGCGTAATTGCCTTTGTGGGTATTAGCGTGCTTGTTCCCCAGATCACCAGCAAAAGTGCGCTAGGCCTGGATGCGCTTAAAGGCGTGCTGAAATCGTCTACCTTGTGGAAAATTTACTCCGCTACCCTGCTGGCCGTTACGGCCCACTTTGCCGCCTTTACGTACATTGAACCCTGGCTACACACGCAGAGTTTACTGTCCACCGCGTTTATTCCCGCTGTGCTTTTTGTTTACGGCATCGCGGGTCTGGCCGGTAACTTTCTAACCGGCGTGTTGATTGATAAGTATCTCAAGCTGACGGTCTCTTTGTCTGTACTGCTGATCTGTGCAGTGCTGCTGTTCCTGGGCCTGTCAGGTTCTTCGCTCTCTGCTGCGTTGATATTCATCAGCATGATTGTCTGGGGCGTTGCCGTGTCAGGAATATTTGTCGGCTTCCAGACGTGGGTTTTACGTATGGCTGAAGATAAAGCTTTCCCGGCCTCCGCAATCTACGTTTCGTTTTTCAATACCGCCATTGGTATTGGCGCATCGGTCGGTGCCTGGATGGTTTCAGCATTTTCAATGCCGCTCCTGTATATCGTCGCCGGCACGGCCATCGGCCTGTCCGTTCTGCTTGTCGCGGTTATTCCTGCAACGTTGACCGCAAAACAGTCCCCACTGGAGAAATCTTATGAGTCAAATTAATGACCGTACGCGCTATGGCAGAGAGATTATGGACCGTCTTGAAGCGGGACTTGCGGATAAAGTCACCCGCCGCCTGAGCGAGCTGGACCCGGGGCTGCCCGCCCTGATTACCGACTATGCGTTCGGGGATGTGGTGGGGCGTCCGGGACTGGATCTCAAAACGCGCGAAATGCTGACCGTCGCCTCGCTTATGACGCTGGGTAATGCCATGCCGCAGCTGGAACTGCATATGAGAGGCGCGCTCAACACAGGCGTGACGCCGGAAGAGCTGCTTGAAATCGTGATACAGATGGCGGTGTATGCTGGCGTTCCCGCCTGTATGAATGGTCTTACTGCATACCGGGCGGCAATGGCCGCGACGGGTCATACCTTGCCAGGAATGAAGGGGGAAGACGCATGAGCGAGGTTGTCATTATTGCAGCCCGCCGCACGGCGACGGGCGCATTTCAGGGCGCGCTTGCGGAGCATTCCGCCTCTGACCTGGGAAGCCGGGTCATTCAGGCGCTCCTGAAAGAATCTGGCGTAGAGGCCAGTGATATCTCTCAGGTCATTATGGGGCAGGTTATTACTGCGGGATGCGGTCAGAATCCGGCCCGGCAGTCGGCCCTGAATGCCGGATTACCGGTAGAAACGCAATGTCTGACAATCAATAAAGTGTGTGGTTCCGGGCTTAAGGCGGTCCATCTGGGTATGCAGGCGCTTCAGACGGGTGAGGCTGAGTTTGTTATCGCCGGCGGTCAGGAGAGTATGTCCAACGCGCCGCATATCGCCATGACGTCGCGTAGCGGAACGCGGCTGGGTGATATCACTCTCAAAGATAGCCTGGTTTCTGACGGGCTCTGGGATGCCTTCAATGATTATCATATGGGTATCACCGCTGAGAATGTTGCAACGGAGTTTGGTATCAGCCGCGAAATGCAGGATGAGTATGCCCTTGTCTCTCACCACAATGCGCTTGAAGCGCAGGCGCGCGGCATTTTTGAGCGCGAAATTGTGCCGGTTGAGTGGCTGACGCGAAAAGGCGAAACGATTAGCGTGGAGAGGGATGAAGGGCCGCGTGCAACCAGTATTGAAAAATTGACGAAGCTGAGGCCTGTCTTCCGAAAAGAGGGAACGGTGACGGCGGGAAATGCGTCATCGCTTAATGACGGTGCCGCTGCGGTGCTGCTTTGTACGCGTGATACCGCTGAAGCGCGTGGCTTGCCGGTTCTGGCGTCGCTGGGCGTGTTTACCAATTCCGGTATCCAGCCGGCATTAATGGGGGCAGCCCCGATTCAAGCCATTGCCGACTGTCTATCCCGCTCGGGATGGAAGCCTGAGGATGTCGATCACCTTGAATCCAACGAAGCGTTTGCCGCCCAGGCGCTGGCGGTGATTCAGCAGGCTGGGATTTCCCCGGATCGTATCAATCCTTACGGCGGGGCCATCGCGCTTGGGCATGCGATAGGCGCATCTGGCTGCCGAATTTTGGTGACGCTGGTTCATTCCCTGGTGCGTAACGACAGCAAGCGCGGCGTCGCCGCATTGTGCGTAGGCGGTGGGGAAGGCGTTGCGTTGAGCGTTTATCGCTAACGGTACGGCGTATCTGTAGACATAAAAAAACCGGGGAAACCCGGTTTTTTTATGATGAGGTATCAGGCGTTCACGCCTTTCATACCCTCGGCGGAATAGCGATCGCCTTTGATCGCTATCCGGCGATGAAGGTTGTTCAATGATTCAATGTCATTCATATCAAGCACAATGTCGGCAGCTTGCGCATTCTCGGTCAGATAGTTGAGGTGCTTAGTGCCAGGAATGGGTACAAGCTTATCGTATTGCGCTAACAGCCAGGCAAGGGCAATCTGACCTGCGGTACAGCCGTACTTCGCCGCCAGCGGGTGGATGACATCGAGCAGCTGGCGATTATGATCGAGGCTGGACTGAATAAAACGTTCATTATTTCTACGGAAATCACCTTCTGCAAACTCGCTATTGTTCAGGTATTTTCCCGTCAGGAAGCCTCTGCCAAGAGGCGAGTAGGGCACCAGACCGATGCCTAACTCTTTCACGACCGGCAGAATGCTCTCCTCAATATCGCGTGTCCACAAAGAATATTCCGTTTGCAGCGCGGTGACCGGATGTACCGCATGGGCCCGTTGCAGCGTTGAAGCCGACACTTCGCAAAGGCCGATGTGGTTGATCTTGCCCTCTTTAACAAGGGTGCGCAGACAATCCATACTCTCTTCGACCGGGGTGGCGTTACTCAGTCTGTGAAGATAAAAGAGGTCGATTCGCTCCACGCCAAGCCGCTTGAGGGACTCATTACAGCAGCGGATGATATAGTCAGGCGTATTGTTGATGGTGCGGGCGTAAGACTCGTCAGGCGAGCGGTCGATGCCGCATTTCGTGGCTATTTTGAACTGCTCGCGAGTGCTTTTATCCAGCCCGGCAAGAAAATGACCGATTAGTCTTTCATTATGACCACGGCCATATAAATTTGCGGTATCAATAAACGTCACGTTCAGATCGATGAGGCTATGCAATACCTGCAGTGAGGCTTGGTCATTAGTCTGGCCATAAAATTCACTCAGACCCATGGCACCATAGCCGACGGCACTGACGGTAAGATTTTGAGATAAAGTACGTGTTTTCATAGTTTCTCCTTTTCAGACGCTATGATTGTTTCACCTCAAATGTGGTTACTGAATTTTCATTTTCGTTATGCAGAAAAGGTATCAGTCGACGACGCTCTCCCTCCTTGCTCATTAAAAACGTCAAAAGTTGTCTAAACGTTAAATTCATCACACTTTTGATGATAAACTGCGCGACTTTTCCGCACGTTTTAATCTTCAGGTGACGCCATGACAGAACATATCCAGCCCTCGACCAAACCGCAGGCCAAAGAGGTTACTCGCCCCAACTGGTCGGCGGTTTTTTCTGTGGCGTTCTGCGTCGCCTGTCTGATTACCGTTGAGTTTCTGCCGGTTAGCCTGCTGACGCCGATGGCGCAGGACCTGGGCATTTCTGAAGGCGTGGCGGGGCAGTCCGTTACCGTCACCGCGTTTGTGGCAATGTTCGCCAGCCTGTTTATCACGCAGGTGATTGGCGCGATTGACCGCCGTAAAGTGGTCATTCTGTTCAGCGTCCTGCTGACACTCTCCTGCCTGCTGGTCTCCTTCGCGGAAAGCTTCACCCTGCTGCTGCTGGGGCGCGCCTGTCTTGGCCTGGGGCTTGGCGGCTTCTGGGCGATGTCTGCCTCGCTCACCATGCGTCTGGTGCCGGCGCGCACCGTGCCGAAGGCCTTGTCCGTTATCTTTGGCGCGGTCTCCATCGCGCTGGTGATCGCTGCGCCGCTGGGCAGTTTTCTCGGCGGGATTATCGGCTGGCGTAATGTCTTTAACGCGGCGGCGGTAATGGGGCTGCTCTGCATCATTTGGGTATGGAAAGCGCTGCCGTCGCTGCCGGGCGAAGCGGCGCACCATAAGCAGAACATGTTCGCGCTGCTGAAGCGCCCTGGCGTGCTGGCGGGGATGACCGCCATCTTTATGGCTTTTGCCGGGCAGTTTGCCTTCTTCACCTATATCCGCCCGGTGTTTATGACCATGGCGGGTTTTGACGTCGATGGCCTGACGCTGGTGCTGCTGAGTTTCGGTATCGCCAGCTTTGTCGGCACCTCGCTGTCGTCCCAGTTCCTGAAACGCTCCCTGAAAGTGGCGCTGGCGGGTGCCCCGCTGGTGCTGGCTGTCAGTGCCGCGGTGCTGATTCTGTGGGGGAGCGACAAATGGGTCGCCTCGGCGATTGCGATTATCTGGGGCTTTGCCTTTGCGCTGGTGCCGGTGGGCTGGTCGACGTGGATCACCCGCTCGCTTGCCGATCAGGCGGAGAAAGCCGGGTCGATTCAGGTGGCGGTGATCCAGCTGGCAAACACCTGCGGCGCGGCGGTGGGCGGCGTTGCGCTCGACCATCTGGGGCTGACGTCACCGCTGGTGATTTCCGGTACGCTGATGCTGCTGACGGCGCTGCTGGTGGCGGGGAAGGTGAAGGCGAAGTAGTGGTTTTCTCCCTCTCCCGTGGGAGAGGGTTGGGGGGAGGGCATCAGGCTATGCCGATGTCTGAACCCGTCTTCTCGAATCCATCGAAATCAACACCACCGACGACACAATCAGCAGCGTCCCCAGCCAGTCGGGCAGGGTGAACGCCACGCCCAGCAGCATCACCGACAGTAACGCGCTGCTCAGCGGCTCGGCGCAGCTCAGAATGCTCGCCTTCGGCCCGCCGATCATCTGCGCGCCTTTCAGATACAGGCTGAACGTCAGCGCCGTGCCGATCACCACCAGGTAGAAAAACGCCAGCAGCAGGCTGCTGTCGATCACAAACGTGGTGCCGCGTCCGGCATAAAACGGCGTCAGCATTAACCCTGCAATCAACATACTCCAGCCGACAATCGGCAGCGTGCCGTAGCGGGCAATCAGCGTCGACGGGTAGGTGGTGTAAAACGCGGCGGCAAAGGCCGAGGCAATGCCGAAGAACAGCGCTGCAGGGGAGATGGAGAGCGAAGTGGGGTCGCCGTGGGTCACCAGCAGGAACGTTCCGACAAGCGAGGTCACGATCGCGGACAGGACAAACACGCCGGGGCGCTTTTTGCGTGCCAGCGCGAACCACGCGACGATAATCGTCGGCGACAGAAATTGCAGCACGGTGGCCGTAGCGGCGTTGGATTTTTCAATCGTCAGCAGGAAGGTGAGCTGTACGGTAAGGGCGCCAACCAGCGAGAAAAACAGCAGACTAAGGGCGTCTTTGCGATGTTTGATGACCGAGAAAATCTTGTCGCCGTGAACGAAGGAGAGGGTCAGCAGGATCACGCCGGTAAACAGCAGGCGAATCATCGTCAGGTAAGGCGAAGAGATCTGGCTTTTCTCCATGATGTACTGCGCGCACACCCCTGAACTGCCCCATAAAACGGCGGCGATCAGGACGTTTAACATCCCTTTACGTGTGGAACCCATGTTCTCCCCTGCTATGTTGGTTTTTTTGTAGCATAACATGGGATCTTGCCGGGTGGCGCTACGCTTACCCGGCCTACAAAACCTTGTAGGCCCGTGCAAGCGCAGCGCCGCCGGGCGAAACAAACGACGCTTTACTAGAACCACGCCTCCCACATTGCGCCGACGTTGAAGTCGTCAAGCGTCTCGTCTTTGGTGCCGTTCACGCGGGCGGTGCGTTCGTTATCCACTTTGCCGCCGGTTACGTAGAAGCGCAGCATCGGACGGAACTCAGGCCCCATGGCGATCGACATGTTCTGGGAGAGGGTCAGCTTCCAGCCCTTGTTATCGCCGCCGTTGTCGTAATCCACATGCTGCCAGCCCGCTTCCAGCCAGGTGGAGTGGACGTCGTTCCACCAGTGCATCGGACGCACAATGGCGTTGTAGTTCTTACGGTTGTCCGTTTTATCACGGCTGTTGTCGTAGTCGTGGAAGGCGAGGATATACTCCATCTGAGTCTGCGGAGTGAATTTGTGCAGCCCTTCGAAGCTGGCGTAAACCGTGGTCAGATCCTCGGTTTTGTTGAACACGCTGTTGTCCGCGTTATCAGAGTAACGGGCGATCACCTTGTTCACGCCGCTGTCGTTGGTGTGGCTCAGCACCACGCCGCCCTGCCAGGCGTTCAGCCGTTCGTCGCTCTCCACGGCTTTTGAGTCAAAGCCGTAGTTAGCGTACAGCTCCAGATCCAGCGGACCCACTTTCATGCCGTGAATTTTTGAGGTTGCCGCATAGTTGCCTTTGTCGCCCGTGCCGGAACCGCCGGTACAGGTGATGCGCGACGGGTTCGCTTCATCTTCCAGTACTTCCGGGCTACAGGATTCCACCGCCGCCACGGCGGCCACGTCGAACTGCACGCCGCCGATGTCGAAGTTCTTCACCCCGGCGCCCTGGCCGTCGTGGTTCATCCAGAAGTAATCGTTGATGCCCTGCTGCGGACGCTGGTGGAAGTCACGACCGGCCCAGAAATAGGCGTTCGGATTGGAGGCCATAATGTTGGTTACACCGGCGTAGGCTTTTTTCAGGTTAACTTCATCGCCCCAGTGGTCGATCATCACGTTGATGTCCCAGATGGCGCCGTTGTCGCCCTTGAAGGCTTTGGAGAGCTGGAATTCGCCGCCGTTGCCTTCGTTACCCAGACGACCAATGGCTGATGCCCCGTTATAGGAGCCGTCTACCGCCACATACTTCTGGTCAGCAGCCTGGAAGTGCGCACCGTAGCGGGCGTAACCGGTAAATTTAATGCCGAACGGAATCGCCATGTCCGGGGATTGCGCCGCGCTTTGCGGCTCGGTGACCACGTCGGCTTTTTTCGCCACGGCGGCATCCATTTTGGCCTGACGTTCGGCCAGGGCTTTATCTACCGCTTTTGCCACAATGGCGTCGATTTGCTCCTGCGTAAATTCCTGGGCGAGGACAGAAATTGGGCAAAGCGCGGCGATAACCGCCATGGTTAATGGAAGTTTTTTAATCGTATTCATGGTTATCTCAATATAGTTTAATTTTATTCAGATAATAACCATCCCGCTCCGATCTGACAGAGTATGTCGCTATCATCAGAACAAGTGGAATTCTATTTTAGGTACAGAGGTATTACATTAATTTATTTCGCCATAGATTATCTCTGATATAAATGAATTATTTCTTCAGACAATTCACGCGCTAATAGCGAATTCATTAAATGATCCTGGGCGTGAACCATAATTAAGGTCATCGGCTGACGGGCTTCACCCGCATCCTGCTCAATAAGTTTGGTCTGCATCTTGTGCGCCTGTCGCGCGTAGCCATCGGCTTCACGCAGCAGGCTTTTGGCTTCGTCAATGTTGCCCTGCCGCGCAGCGTGCAGTGCTTCAAAGCACAGGCTGCGCGACTGACCCGCATTGACGATGATTTCCATAACCGCTTCTTCTAAGGCAATCATCATCTCTCTCTTTAGATATCGAAACTATTATTTAATGAGGTGGCGGCAAACCACTCTCCGCTCTTTTTAAGGGTGCGCTGCTGCGTTTCCAAATCGAGCTGGATAAATCCATAGCGATTTTTATACGCATTGCACCACGACCAGTTATCAATAAAGGTCCACATATGATAACCAAGGCAATTGCACCCTTCGCTAATACCTTTATGCAGCCAGGTTAAATGCCCGGAAATAAAATCAATGCGGTATTGATCGTTTATCTGGCCATTTTCAATAAAGCGCTGCTCATTTTCGACGCCCATACCGTTTTCAGAAATAAAACAGCGTGGATTGCCGTAATTGTCGCGCAGGTTAACCAGAATATCGTAAATACCCGGTTCGTAGATTTCCCAGCCACGGTACGGGTTCATCTTGCGGCCTGGCATCTCGTAGTTTTCAAAGAACCACTCCGGCATAAACGGTGCCTGCGGGTTCACCGCGCTGTCACGACACTTCACGCGACGCGGCTGGTAGTAGTTAATGCCGAGCAGGTCGATTTTCCCTTCCGCAATCAGGAGACTGTCTTCCGGTTTACAGGCAGGCAGTTGATTGTGGGTTTTCAGCAACGCCACCAGGTCGGCCGGATACTCCCCGCGCAGAACCGGGTCGAGGAAGCTGCGGTTAAACATCAGGTCGGCCACGTGCGCCGCTTTGACGTCCGCCGGGTTTTGCGAGCGCGGGTACGACGGCGTCAGGTTCAACACGATACCGATCTCCCCGGCATAATGGCCCGCACGGTAGGCCTGAACGGCCTTCGCATGGGCCAGCACGGTGTGGTACGCCACGGTGGCCGCCCGGCGGAAATCCACCACGTTCGGGTAATGGAAGTCGTACAGATAACCGCCTTCCACCGGGACGATCGGCTCGTTGAAGGTAAACCAGTGCAGCACGCGATCGCCAAACAGGTCGAAGCAAACCTGCGCATAGCGGGCGTAAGCCTCCACCACGTCACGGTTTTCCCAGCCGCCGATCTCCTGCATCGCCATCGGCATGTCGAAGTGGAACAGGGTGATAAACGGCGTAATGCCCTGTTCGATCAGCTCATCAATGACCTGATTATAAAATTCGACTGCCTTCGGATTCACTTCACCGATACCGTCGGGGATCAGGCGCGCCCAGCTTATGGAAGTGCGAAAGCTGTTGTGATTCAGCTGCTTTAACAGCTGAATGTCCGTTTTCCAGTGTTGATAAAACGTGGAGGTCTGCTGTGGACCCACGCCGTTGTGAAAACGGTTCGGCTCGCGGGCAAACCAGTAATCCCATGTGGTTTCCCCCTCTCGTGTCCCTTCGGTCTGGAGAGCGGAGCTTGCGCTGCCCCACCAGAAATTATCGGGAAAGGTATATTTCATGACGCGTCCTCTTTGACTTAATGGCTTGCGGTCTCAGCGGCTCCGACGGTTGCCTGAGCCTTCTGCTCTTCGTTTTTCATCAACGTACGCTCGTAAGCGCGCAGGAACGGCAGGTACATCAGCGCTGACATCACCATACAAACGAGACACATCACCACCGGGCTCAGCGCCCAGTTGGCGGCCCATGAGGCGCCAATGGGCGCGGGAGTGGTCCACGGCGTGAGCGACACCACCTGTGCCAGCCAGCCCAGTCGGGTTGCCGCCCAGGCCAGGCAGGCGTTCACCAGTGGAACGCACACGAACGGAATAAACAGCATCGGGTTCATGATGATCGGCGCGCCGAACAGGATCGGCTCGTTGATGTTAAAGAAGCTTGGCACAACGCCCATTTTGCCGATAGTGCGTAAGTGCGTTACGCGGCTACGCAGCAGCAGGAAGGCCAGCGGCAGCGTAGAACCGACGCCGCCAATCAGCAGGTAGTGATCCCAGAAGCCCTGCAGGTAGACGTGCGGCAGCGCCGCGCCAGCCGCCAGCGCCGCCTGGTTGGCCGACAGATTCGCCATCCAGAACGGGTTCATGATGCCGGTGACAATCAGCGAGCCGTGAATACCGGCAAACCAGAAGATCTGACACAGCAGCACGGAGAGCAGAATGGCAGGCAGGGAATCAGACGCAGAGACCAGCGGCTCCAGCAGGTGCATTATCGCCTGCGGGATAATCATCCCGGTTTGCGCCTCAATAAACAGGTTCAGCGGATGCAGGGTACCGATCACCACCATCACCGGGATCAGGATCTCAAACGACCGCGCCACGCCGGTCGGGACTTCTTTCGGCAGACGAATGGTGACGTTGTTCTGCTTCAGCCACGCATAGACGCGAGTGGCGTAAATCGCGGTGATCAGCGCGGTAAAAATCCCCTGACCGGAAAGATACTGGGTGGAGATCTTACCGTCGGCATACGGCGCGGCGACCAGCAGGAAGGCCATGAAGGCCAGCAGGCCGGACATCACCGGGTCAAGGTTAAACTGACGTCCCAGGCTTGCCCCAATCCCCACCGAGATGAAAAAGGTCATGACGCCCATACTGAGGTTAAACGGCAGCATCAGCTGCTCGCGGTAGGTCTGGGAGAAATCCAGCCAGCCGCGGGCGAAGCTGTTGGTGGTGTCCGCCGAGAACGGCGGGAAGATGAACACCAGCATAAACGAGCCGATGATCATAAACGGCAGCGCGGCGGTAAAGCCGTCGCGGATGGCAATCACATACTTTTGCTGGCCGAGCTTCGCGGCCAGCGGAGTAATTGACTGCTCAATCACCGCGACCATGGATTGATATAACGAACTCATGAGAACACCTTTTAGTGTGCCGCTTCGATGAGCGACAGAGCATAGTCCAGTACCTTATCGCCACGTTGCATGCCGTAGTCCATCATATCGATGGGCTGGACGGGAATGCCTTTGGTGGCTGCCTTGTCTGAGAGTGTCTGTAACATGTATTTCACTTGCGGTCCGAGAAGGACAACCTGGTATTGCGGAAACTGCGTATCAAATTCGGAAACACCATACGCATCAATTTTTACCGGCAAACCTCGTTCTTTCGCGACATCGACCATTTTGCTGACCAGCAGGCTGGTGGACATCCCGGCAGAGCAGCAGAGCATAATCTTGAACATCGACAACCATCCTCAAAATGTAAATAGATATTGCGCTGATGATTGGATATCAGATGGAAACCGGTTTCCATTTATAAAAAGCAGAAGTGTGATACTCATCAAGATCCCTTACTTATGAGGCTAATTAACCCGATATGCGTCACACAATTTGGCTGTTTTGACATCATTTTGAGAGGAAACGGAAAATCGGTTTCCATGGAAAACGGAAACGGATATACTCCCTTCTGGCTATAATGTGAGCCGAAGCGGTCATGGAATTTGCAGGCGCGAGGTAAGCCTGTCAGGGGAAAGAGATGTCGACAATCAATGATGTATCACGTCTTGCCGGGGTGTCTAAAGCCACGGTATCGCGAGTGTTGAGTGGGTCGCGTGGCGTAAAGGAAGCCAGCCGTCAGGCGGTTCTGAAGGCAGTGGATGAACTTAACTACCGGCCTAATGTGATTGCGCAGTCGCTGCTGAGCCAGTCGACAGGGTGCATCGGGGTGATTTGTGCCCAGGAAAACATTAACCAGACCACCGGTTATCTCTACGCGCTGGAAAAACAGCTCAGTCAGCACCAGAAACACCTGCTGCTGCGCTTCGCGCATAGCAAAGCAGAAGTGATGCATGCTCTGGAAGAGCTCTCCTGCGGGCTGTGCGATGACATCCTGGTGATTGGCGCGCGTTTCCCGCTGGACGTCGACAGGGACAACGTTATCCTGGTTGACTGCATGGAGTCTGATAATTCCAACAGTATCCAGTTCGATCATGCCTTTGCCGCCGAAACCGCCTGTAACTATCTGACCAGCCAGGGGCGACGCCAGATTGCCCTCATCCACCCGCACGGCAGCGGTTTTGCTGACCAGGTTCTGCTTGGCTACAAGCATGCGCTGGAGAAAAATTTCCTGCCCTTTAATCGCAACCTTGTGTTTATGAACGCCACCTCCTCGTCCGTTGCGCTTCAGGAGCTGCTCAATAACGCCAGCACGCTGAATTTCAACGCGTTGCTGGTCGCAGACGAGCAGGAAGCCCAGCGGGTGATCCCGCAGCTGCAGGCGTTTAATAAATCCGTGCCGGAGGACATTATGGTCTTCAGTCTGGCCGGTTCGCTGCACCTGCCGGGTATTCCGGTGATCCCGGCCATTGAATATTCAATGGATGCCATGGCGGCGCGTATCGTGAGCTGGCTGACGGAAAAAACGCAGATGCTGGGCTCGTATGTGCTGCGCGGGGATTTAATTATTCCGGATGTGCGTAAGCGTTAAAAACGTTATCCAGGCCGGGTAAGCGCAGCGCCACCCGGCAAGCAGCATTCAATAATCTTCCATGCAATCCACCTGGCCAATCGCTGCCCAGTAGGCGTCCAGGTTGTCGCGCTTGACGGCGGTGATGGCATTCTTGATCAGCAGTTGATTGGCCTCAGATGACAAAATCATCTCCTGCCAGGCTTTATCGCTCTGTTTTTTCTGCGGCGTACAGGTTTTCTTCACATCCTTAAGGATCTGCTGTTTTATCTGGGCCTCTTTCGCCGGATCGTCCTTTTCCTGCGCATGGACAAACGCGGCGAACAGCAGACAAACCAGCAGGCAGACCAGGTGCGCAGCTTTCATCGAAACCCCCTTGAAGAGACGCATGCTTCCCATGAAATATATCGTTACATTCAGTGTAGCGACGCCAGCCGAAAGTATGAATTTTCTCCGTAAAGTATCTGTGCGATAGTCAAACAGCACACAAAAACAGGGAGAACGCCATGCAACTGAGCATCACCAATACGGTTACGCAGCAGGAAAAAGAAGAGTTATTCGTGGGGCTGCGTGCCTACAACGCGCAATTTTTGGATATGGCAAACTTTAGCGGCGATATTGGCGTTTACGTGCGTGACGATAAAGGCGTCATGCTGGGCGGGTTAATCGGCGTGCGCAAAGGCGACTGGCTGAATATTGATTACCTCTGGGTAAGCGACACCGTACGAGGAACTGGTGTAGGCAGCCAGCTCATCAAAGCGGCTGAAGAGGAAGCGAGACGCAAAGGCTGCAAGCACGCGCTGGTGGATACGGCCAGCTTCCAGGCGCGTCCGTTTTATGAAAAACAGGGGTATCAGCTGCAGATGTCTTTGCAGGACTATCCCTATCAGGGCATGCAGCGTCATTACCTGGCGAAAGCGCTTTAAGCCTGGTTCTGTCGTTAGGCATTCTGCTATTTATTGCGAGTCGCTTTCCGAATTTAAAGCGCGTTACTTGTCTTCTTTTCAGGCCCAGGCGCATGCTTTGGCCTGGTCAAGAAAACCATGGAGATGGCAATGGAACGTACAGCAAAACTCTTCAAAAAGGGGCGAAATCAGGCAGTGATGCTGCCTGCTGAATTCACGTTTGATACAAAGAGCGTATATATCCGACGAGATGAGGAGGGGAATGTCGTTTTGACTGCGCAACCTGTTCAGAAAAAGAGCTGGGATAATTTTTTCCGCATGTTAGCAAACACGGACGTACCCGATTCGTTTCTGAGCAAGGAGGAACGCAATCAGAGTGTTACTACAAGAGATCCTCTGGATGGAGCATGTTAATGAGCCATATGCTGGACACGAATATTGTCAGCCACTTGTTTAAACGGCACCCGGCGGTCATAAGCAGAATGGCATGAGTGACTAACGATCATGCGTTCAGAATGGTGCAGGAGCTTGCCGTCGAGGACTGGACGGCAGCGTCGTGATCTCTGATGCCAGGTGGCACGCCGCCACCCGGCGATATCCGCATATAACGTATCCTTCTTACTGATTCTTTTTCGGTTTTTATTTCACCGCCTCGTTGTCGATATAGTCCCTACACCATTTATCAAAAGGAACTGTCTTGTGAAACATCGATTAGGTGCTCTGGTTCTCGCGGGTCTGCTGCTGGCAGGATGCGATCAAAGTGGCAGCGATGCCAAACACATTAAAGTCGGCGTCATCAATGGCGCTGAACAGGACGTGGCGGAAGTCGCCAAAAAAGTGGCTAAAGAGAAATATGGCCTGGATGTGGAGCTGGTGGGCTTCAGCGGTTCGCTGCTGCCCAACGACGCCACCAACCAGGGGGAACTGGATGCCAACGTCTTCCAGCATCGTCCGTTCCTTGAAGAGGATAACAAGGCGCATAACTACAAGCTGGTCGCCGTGGCGAATACTTTTGTTTTCCCGATGGCGGGCTACTCCCGCAAAATCAAATCCGTGTCTGACCTGAAGGACGGCGCGACCATCGCCATTCCAAACGATCCGACCAACCTGGGACGCGCGTTGTTGCTGCTGCAAAAAGAGAAGCTCATTACCCTGAAGCCAGACACCGGTCTGCTGCCGACGGCGCTGGATATTACCGCGAATCCCAAACACCTGAAGATTATGGAGCTGGAAGGGGCGCAGCTGCCGCGCGTGCTGGATGACCCGAAAGTGGATGTCGCGATTATCAGCACCACCTATATTCAGCAAACCGGGCTGTCGCCGGTGCATGACAGCGTCTTTATTGAAGATAAAAACTCGCCGTACGTGAACATTGTGGTGACGCGCGAAGACAACAAAGACGCGGAGAACGTGAAGGAATTTATCCAGTCTTATCAGTCGCCTGAAGTGGCTAAAGCCGCTGAAACCATCTTTAACGGCGGGGCGGTACCGGGCTGGTAAGGGAACGGACAGAAAACGTGGCGCCTTAAATTGGCCCGATTCCATCGAACATCGCCCTTTAGCCCACAGTGTTAATCGTGGCCACGGGCTATTCTCTTACCACACTAACTGGAGAATAGCCCATGAACATCACCCACATTCGCAACGCCACGCAGCTGATTACCTACGCCGGTAAACGCCTTTTAATCGACCCGATGCTGGCCCCGAAGGGCGCATACCCAGGTTTTCCCGGCACGGCACGCGCCGATCTCCGCAACCCGATGGTCGAGCTTCCCGTTGACGTCAACACGCTGCTGGACGCCGACGCGGTGATCGTCACCCATACCCATGACGATCACTGGGATCGCACTGCGGCTGAACTGATCGCCAAAGACAAACCGATCTACGTGCAAAACGACAGTGATGCCGCGCTGCTGCGCAGCCAGGGGTTTAGCAACCTGACGGTGATGACCGATGCGACCCGTTTCGGCGATATTCAGATTGCGAAAACCCACGGCGGCCAGCACGGTACCGACCGCGCTTACGCCGTACCGGAGCTGGCGGCGCGGCTGGGCGAGGCCTGCGGCGTGGTGCTGCGTCATCCTGCTGAGAAGACGCTCTATCTGGCAGGGGATACCGTCTGGCGTGAAGAGGTGGCAGCCGATCTGCAAAAGCACCAGCCGGATGTGGTGGTCCTTAACGCTGGCTATGCTCACGTTATTGGTTTTGGCCCGATTATTATGGGCCAGCAAGACGTGCTCAACGTCCATTTCCTGCTGCCGCAGGCCCACATTGTGGCGAGCCACATGGAGGCCATCAACCACTGCCTGTTGACCCGCAGCGCGCTGCGTGAGTACGTTGAAGCCAACCAGGTGAGTGACGCTGTGAGCATTCCCCAGGACGGTGAAACCATTATATTCTGAGTGTTTTAAAGGGAAGGGAGAAACTGATGTCGCTCATCAACGTCGCCATTGTCGCGGTAGACGGGTTCAGCCCGTTCCACTACTCCGTTCCCTGCATTCTGTTTGGTGACTCGGTCTCCGGCGAAAAGCGCTTTAACGTGACGATTTGCGCCGAAACGCCCGGTTTCCTCACATCAAAAGACGGATTTGCCCTCAATGCTACGCAGGACTACTCTGCCATCGAACAGGCCGATATTGTCGTCGTTCCCTACTGGCAGCATGTCCTTGAACGCCCGCCTCAGACGCTGCTCGACAGCCTGATACGAGCAAGAGATCGCGGCGCGGAGATCGTCGGGCTGTGTCTGGGGTCGTTTGTGCTGGCTTATGCGGGGATCCTCGACGGCAAACGTGCGGCCACCCACTGGGAGTTCGAACGCCAGTTTCAGTCGCTCTTCCCGAACGTCCGGCTGGATATCAATGCCCTCTACGTGGATGACGGCAATATCATCACTTCCGCAGGCACTGCCGCCGCGCTGGACTGCTGCCTGTATATCATTCGTCAGCGCTTTGGCAGCGTGGTTGCTAACCAGATCGCCCGCCGGATGATTGTTCCGCCCCACCGCGATGGCGGACAGGCGCAATTCATTGCCCAGCCGGTGCCGAAAGATACCCGGGACGGGCGGATTAACGGCCTGATCGACTATCTTCAGCAGCACATCACCGAACCGCATAGCCTGGATTCGCTGGCGGAAGTGGTCTCCATGAGCCGCCGCACGCTGACCCGTCATTTTGTTAAGGCCACGGGGATGAGCGTCGCCGACTGGCTTACCGCCGAGCGCCTGCGGCGCAGCCAGATCTTGCTTGAAGCGGGAAATATGCCGATTGAAAGCGTGGCCGAGCTGGTGGGGTTTAATTCCGCTGTCACCTGGCGACAACAGTTTAAAGCGCGTTTTGGGGTCAGTCCGGCGGAGTGGCGAAAGACCTTTCGTGTTCACTCGTCTTTATAATTCTGTCTCGATGGAATAAAAAGGCGTGGGCGGCATCTTCTGGCTGACGGTTACGAGCGATCCTAACGAGAGTGCTTTAAACACCGTAATCTATTGTTTTCTACTTTGGCGCCAGTGTCTTTTTAGCGTGATCCTGTTATTTACTGTTTAATGCTGATGTATCCGACGGGTTACAAGATTTATCATTGTTTCAGCCCATGCACGGGTGTTCTGACCAGGGAAAAGTGCAATATCCATTTTAATTTTCTCATCTGATAACCAACGTTTACAGATTATCCTGCCAGCAGAAACTGGCGACAATAAATTGGATAATGTATCTCGAGCTCAGAATTCGCCAAAGGCATACCCGGCGGAAATCATCTTCGTCGTTGATGGCGACCTTGAAAGTGGTGACTGGAGAAAAGGAATGCAAGGAACAAAGCATTACCCCAGCCTCTCCACTCTCGTCTCTCCCTCCACCATCGACAGCTGATACAGCGAAAACGATCGATGTTTCTCAATCAAATGCGCCAGCTCCGGCGAGTGGCTGGTGAGCCAGATCTGCGAGTAGCGGCTCGCCTCGGCGATTAAGCTCGCCAGGGCGGGCAGCATCTGTGGGTGCAGGCTGTTTTCCGGTTCGTTCAACGCGATAAACGCCGGTGGGCGCGGGCTTAACAGCGCCACCGCCAGGCACAGGAAGCGGAGCGTACCGTCAGAGAATTCTGCGGGCTCCAGCGGTCTGCTCAGCCCTTCGCGCTGCATCATCATCCGGAACCGTCCGCCGGTGTTGTCGCTGTAAAATACGCAGCCGGGGAAGGCCTGGTCGAGAATGCGCATCAGCAGCAGTTCGTCGCCAATCTCGACAATGGTCTGAAACGCCGCCGCCAGGTTGGCGCCGTTGCTGGCCAGCACCGGGGAGCGGAAACCGACCTGCGGGGCACGCATCGCCGAGCCGGAGGAGACGGAAAACTCATGGTAAAAGCGCCAGTTACGCAGGGACTCGCGCATCTGCGACACTTCCGGGTAAAGATGCGGTTCACCGAGCTGACCGAACACCGATTCATTCTCATAGAGCGTGCCGCTGTGAGTCACTTTCTCGTGATGCACGTTATTCAGAAACACCGCCTGATTCCTGCGCTTCATCAGCTGCGACGAGGGGCGTCGGTGCTGGCCGCTCAGCCAGAGAGATTCTTCTTTGATCACCGGATCGAGCTGAAACTGCGAGGGATAGGGCAGCTTCTCCACAAACCCGACCTGCAGCTCGTATTCATAGGTCTCTGTTTCTACCGCCAGATTCATCCGCCGCAGCTGATCGCTGCGGGTTTTGCCTGCCCAGAACACCTTCAGGATGCCGCCCTCGTTTGCCAGCGCCTGGGAAAACTGCCCCTGCGCGGCGCTGTGCATCAGATGTATCGCCTTGTAGATATTCGATTTCCCGGTGCCGTTCGGCCCAAAGACGATGTTGAGCTGCTCCAGCTCCAGCGACATATCGCGGATGGAGCGGTAGTTTTGGATGTGCAGGGTGTTAATCACAGGCAGGCCCCTTTTGCAGAATAAGCCTGTATATAATCACAGTCTTTGAGATGAAATGCAAAAAAGAGACGACAGTGAGGATGTCGTCTAAACGGGCTACTGCTGCGGGCCTCTACGGGTCAATGGGGCCTTCGCGTCTTTATTTACTTAACGGCCAGACGCAGACCCAAATCATCAGGATAGGGATCAAAGTAGTTTTGCGTCATCAGATACCGGTCAGGATATTCGGCAAGGTAGTGCTTCAGCAGCGTGATCGGCGCGAGGATAGGTAACTGTCCGTTGCGATAGTGCAGGATCACATCGCGCAGTTCGCCGCGCTGGCGGCTGTTCAGCTGGTTACGGAAATAGCCCTGAATATGCATCAGTACGTTAGTGTGATTCTTCCGCGAGGCGGGTTTTTTCAGGATAGTCATCAGCTTCTCCCGGTACGCCACGAAGAACGCGTCCAGGTCTTCCCACTCGTGCAGCGAGGCGACGAACGGGCCGATTTCACGGTAACCCGCCTGATGGTGCGCCAGCAGCTGGAGCTTGTAGCGGCTGTGGAAGTCCAGCAGCGCGCGGCGCGTCAGGCCATTTTTTCGCAGTGTGTTCAGCTCGTGCAGCGCAAAAACACGCTCGACGAAGTTCTCCCGCAGCACCGGATCGTGCAGGCGTCCATCTTCCTCCACGGGCAGCCACGGCCAGGTTTCAAGGAGGGCAGCGGTGAACAGCCCGACCCCCTCCTTGCGGCCCCGGTTGCCGTTTTCATCATACAGCCGCACGCGTTCCATGCCGCAGCTGGGGGATTTCGCACAGACGATAAAGCCGGAGAGATCGCCAATTTTCGGCAAAAAGTCTGCCGTAAAGTCCGCCATTTTCTGCGTAACATCTTCATGAGGCGCATGGCTGAAGCGCATCTGCGTTTCACCGTTCGTCGTCACGATCAGGCGCAGCGCCGGGCGAGGCGTCGGCAGGCCGATGGCCATTTCCGGGCAGACGGGCCTGAAATTCACCCACTGGGCCAGCTCATCCATGACGAAGCCCATACGCTTATGTCCGCCGTCAAAGCGAACGGCGGATCCGGTCAAACATCCGCTAATACCGAGCACAGGTTTCGTTGTCATGGTGTGGTCCTCCCGTTCATATAACTAAAACTTACACAATATGACTAATTTGTCCAAGTATTCGCGGGACTATTTTTTTTATTCTTTTAAAATCAAGAGGTATTTGCTGCCCTTGCAGGACTGGCTCAGCAGCAGCGGGAAAATCGTCAGAGGATAATCACTTCAAGGGAAACCTGCTGCTGCCACTGTTCCACCTGTTTTTTCCGCCCGGCGGTGAGCTTGCCGCTGGTGACCAGCAGCCATTTGCGCTCCGGGAAAATTTCCGGTGCCAGCGCGTCAGGAGGCGAGGGGAGAATGTCAATCCGGTGGCCCTGCCCGGTGCGCGTCAGGGCTTCGAGCCAGATCTCGCAGGCGTCGTTCAGGTGCCAGCCGCTGAGCAGAATATTATCCCCTGGCGCTTTTTTATCGCCCTCGAGGCAAAACGAGGTGTAGGCGATGATGATGCCGTCAAGGATCGCGCGCAGGGTCATGGCGGCGGCGACGTTAGCTGAGACCTGGCTGCGCAGCGGGCGCAGCACGTTCGTGACCAGCTCGGGTCTTGGGTACTCGCGTCCGGCGTCGTAGATCATCTGGCGCAGGGACTCGATTTTGCCGTCCTGCAGACGTTGCAGCATGTTCTGTTGCAGGGTTTGCCAGTTGTTGGTCCGCCCCGGCGTCGGGCGTTCCAGCAGCGGTTTGACCTGGCCAATCGGGACACCTTTTTTAACCCAGTCGAGGATTTTAAGCGCCTGCTGGACGTCCTCATCGCTGTACTGGCGGTGGCCGCCTTCCGTGCGCTGTGGCTTGAGTAAACCGTAGCGACGCTGCCACGCCCGCAGGGTAGTGGCGGTGATGCCGCTGAGTCTGGCGAATTCGCCGATGGAGTAAGCCATGTCCGTGTCCAGAGTGGAGGAATACTCTCAATATACTACGAATTTTCCCGAACGGGATGAAGCGCCGAAACGGTGCACTACACTTAACATCCAACCGTGCAAATGAAAGGAATTCTCATGAAGCTATGGCCTGTTGTGACCGGTGTTGCCATTGCCCTGACGCTGGTCGCCTGTACATCCCCTACGCCACCGAAAGGCGTGCAGCCGATTTCCGGTTTTGACGCCAGCCGCTATCTCGGTAAATGGTACGAAGTCGCCCGCCTGGAAAACCGCTTTGAACGCGGGCTGGAGCAGGTGACCGCCACCTACGGCAAGCGCAGCGACGGCGGCATTAGCGTGCTTAACCGCGGTTACGACCCGGTGAAGAACAAGTGGAATGAGAGCGAAGGGAAGGCGTACTTTACCGGCGAACCGACCACGGCTGCGCTGAAGGTATCGTTCTTCGGACCGTTCTACGGCGGCTATAACGTGATCAAGCTGGACGACAAGTACCAGTACGCCCTGGTGAGCGGTCCAAACCGCGATTACCTGTGGATTTTGTCGCGCACGCCCACGATCCCGGATGCGGTAAAACAAGATTATCTGAACACTGCCCGCAGCCTGGGCTTCCGGGTTGACCAGCTGGTGTGGGTGAAACAGTAAAGATCGTGCTTTCTTCGTAGGGTATTACTGGCTCGCCTGGATAGACTTCCGTTAAAAGCCCTACGGAGGGAAGAGGACATGAACTGGCAGCCTTTTCGCGGCAATGCACCGGAAAACATGACCATTTTCAGTGCGTCATTTCCCGACGTCAGCGATCGGTGGCCGATGAAAGACGATGCTGTCCGTGAGATTGCCACCCTTGACCGGGCGCTGAAAGCTGAGCCTGCGCTCCGTCCCCCTCGGATTGAATACGAAGAGGGGGGAGAGGCGGTGCTTGTCCCGCAGAACCGCTATTCCGAACAGGCCTTTCGCAACCGACCGGCGCTGACCGCGTGGCGCACCCGGCTGGTGCCCTCCGCGCTGGCGCTGTTTGTGGTGCAAAACCCGCTGGAAGACCGCCTGCCAGACGGAACCAAAATGGACAGCGACAGCCGCCAGTGGTTTATCCACGCTAACGATGCGGTAGGCGTGCGTTCCCGCGCCCGGGTGCTGGCCGCGCTGGTGGATAAGTACATTCATAACGAGAGTGAGAACAACTGGGTCAGCCTGGCGAGCGGGGCTGCAATCCCGGTGCTGGAGGCGCTGCGCGAAGCAAAGCTCGACGGCCAGCAGGTGTATCTCACGCTGGTGGACAAAGACCCCGTGGCGCTCAGCTGGGCAGAAACCATGGCGGCCCAGGAGGGCATTGTGGTGGGCGAACAGCTGACCCTGCTTCGGCGCAACCTGCTTCATACGCTGGTGCGTAATGAGGACTTACTGCTGGAGCTGGGTGAGCATCAGGCTGAACTGGTCGATGCGCTGGGGATTTTCGAATACTTCAACGATACCGATGCGGTAATTTTCCTCCAGCGCGCGCTGCGGCTGGTAAAGCCCGGCGGGGCGGTGATTGTATCGAACATGCTGACCAGCAGCCCGCAGATTGACTTTGTGCTGCGCGGTATCGGCTGGGAGGATATTCACCCGCGGTCGTTACAGCAGCTGCAGGATATCCACATTGCGGCGGGCGTCCCGGTTGAAAACGTCACCGTGGTGGTGCCGAAGGATGGGGTGTATGCGGTGATGGAGGTGAGGGTTTAGCGCGATCGGTTCCCTTGAGGAGAGGGGGAACAGGCCGCACAGAGTGACTTGAATGAGTTTGGTTTTCCAGACATGATCTCCCCATGAAAATAGAAACCGTACACCCCTCACACTTCGAACGACTGGTCGCCATCTGGGAATCCTCCGTTCGCGCCACTCACCATTTTTTGCAGGAAAGCGATATTGCGGCGCTGCGTCCGTTATTGCTCAACGCCTATCTGCCAAACCTCACCGTCGTGATGGCCCGCGATGATGCAGGCGCTATTCATGGCTTTATAGGCGTGGATGAAAATCGTATTGAAATGCTGTTTGTTGACGATGCGAGCCGGGGAAAAGGCGTCGGGAAATTACTGCTGAAATATGCCATCGCAGAGTTTGACGTGAATGAAGTGGATGTCAATGAGCAAAACCCGCAGGGCGTTGAATTTTATCGCCATATGGGGTTTAAGCAGGTCGGACGCTCGGAAGTGGACGGGCAGGGGAACCCGTTTCCGTTGTTGCATATGCGGTTGGGTGAATGAATGCTAAATTAACGCAGATATCACGCTTGTTAGATATGAAATGCAACGCGTTTTCCTGTGGGAAGTTCAACGTCGATACGGAGTTTCCCACCCATTGCCTCAATGTAGCGCTTAAGCGTGGCAATTTTTAGTTCATTTCCCCGTTGCTCTAACTGTGTCACTGCGGGCTGGCTCACCCCCATCAGGTCGGCAACATTTTTTTGCGAAAGCCTGAGCTCTTCACGTAAAAGTTGCAGACCCGTTTCGAGGATCATTTCCTCTGCCATCTCTTTAATACGTTGTTGGCTTTCCGGTGAACGTGACGCAATCACTTCATTTAAGGTTTTCACTTGGCTGCCCCCAGGCTTGTCAGATGTAGAGAAAATTCGGCATCTGCAATGCGAATCATTTTTTCATAAAAGGCTTTGTCGTTACTCTTATCATCCGCGCAAAGCACAATGGCTTGACGGACAGGATCAAATGCGAAGAAAGCACGTATCGGCCGACCAGCATATTGAATACGTAATTCTTTCATATGTTTATACCTTGAACCTTTAACCGTATCTGCATAGGGACGAGGAAGATGTGGCCCATAGTTTTGCAGATTTAGCAGATCTGCCAGCACCTTATCCTGTAATCCTTCTTCCTGTGCAAGCAACCATTGCTCGAATACCTTTCCGAACAGAACCTTCCACATGCTTCGTCCATGATAAGCTGTAGCTTATAAAAATAATATAAGCTGTAGTTAATAAATGCAATGGCTGTCATCAATAGCCAGGCTGTTAGTGGCAGGAGTATGACAAAGAAGGGATATCAAACGGATCGCGCAATTAAGAAATTGCGAGGCGCTTTCCAGGAAGCTGATTCTGAATCGCGGCAAGGTCTTTCTCTATCTGCACGAGTTTTTCCTTCGTCCGTTTGTACTCATCCATGCAAGAGAAAAAGAAACCAAATTTGATCGCAGCGGAAGCACGATAAAGGACATCCAGTTTGAGGATGACTTTTAGACTGATGGGGGAGTAGCTACCAAAAATATTTATTATAATAACAAGGCAATAAATGATAAGTTAGGGATATATATTAAGAGCTTATCATTGCCCATCATAATAAATGTTACAGTTAAGTTTTAAAAAAATGAGAAAGATATTTTTAACCAAATCTGCTTTTAAATTTTTGTGAACTAACTCGACGTTGCTTTTTCCATTACAGTTCACTTCAATTTTTTAAATAAGTCAGACGATAACACTTCATATTTTAATAAATAAGTGATCATGTTCACATAAGATGGCTGAAATGAAAGAATCTATTTACAAGTGAAGTTATTTATTACTGAGGCGGATGACAATTTTGGCGGAAGATCACAGGAGTCGAACCTGCCCGGGAACGCTGGCGTCCCCAACTGGATTTGAAGTCCAGCCACCTCACCGGAGATGACGATCTTCCGCGCCTGCATTGCTACATGGAGGCGGGGCGCATTATAGCTACTTTCAGGCATTTACCACATACCCCGACACACTTTTTTCACCTCTCTTTTGACCTGAATACCCCCATTTCAGTTAATTCTTAAGAAAATCCTCATGTTAGCCCTGCGTGTCCCCCAACATTTACCCCGATCACAAAAAACAAGAAACGTAATTTGCTAACCAGAAAACGCAATACTCCCCCCTGAACCAATGGTTTAAAACCTCTGTAACCGGTCTCAGTGCCCGTGTCGCCACACGGCTGGCGCCTGACGGCCAGCAAAGGATTACAGAACCAGGAGGACGAAAGTATGAAAATCAGTGATGGAAACTGGCTTATTCAACCGGGGCTGAACGTGACGTATCCGGTGCAGGTGTTCGACGTGGAGCGGCAGGGCAATGACCTGGTGGTCTACGTGGCGCCGCGCGACGTGCGGGAACGCGCCTGGCAGCTTGATACGTTGATGTTCACCGTCCGGCTTTTCGCACCGCAGGAAGGGATTGTCGGGGTGCGCATCGAGCACTTCCAGGGGACGCAGGATAAAGGCCCGCACTACCCGCTCAACGTGCTGAACGAAGTGAAGGTTGAGATTGAAAACAACGCCGAGTTTGCCGAGCTGAAAAGCGGCAACATCAGCGTGCGCGTCACCAAAGGCGAGTTCTGGGCGCTGGATTTCCTGCGCGACGGTCAACGTATTACCGGCAGTCAGCTGAAAAACAACGGCTACGTGCAGGATACCCATACCGACCGTAATTACGTGTTTGAACGGCTGGATCTGGGCGTGGGAGAAACGGTCTACGGTCTCGGCGAGCGCTTTACCGCCCTGGTGCGCAACGGTCAGCGGGTCGATACCTGGAACTGCGACGGCGGCACCAGCACCGAGCAGTCCTACAAAAATATCCCGTTCTACCTGACCAATCGCGGCTACGGCGTGCTGGTCAACCATCCGGAAAACGTCTCTTTCGAAATTGGCTCGGAGAAAGTCTCCAAAGTGCAGTTCAGCGTTGAAGGGGAATACCTGGAGTACTTCGTGATCGACGGCCCGACGCCGAAAGAGGTGCTGAACCGCTATACCCGCTTCACCGGGCGTCCGGCGCTGCCGCCGGCGTGGTCGTTCGGCCTGTGGCTCACCACCTCGTTTACCACCAACTACGACGAAGCCACGGTAAATAGCTTTATCGACGGGATGGCCGAGCGCGACCTGCCGCTGCACGTCTTCCACTTCGACTGCTTCTGGATGAAGGCCTTCCAGTGGTGTGATTTTGAGTGGGACCCGGTGACCTTCCCGGACCCGCAAGGGATGATTCGGCGCCTGAAGGAGAAAGGGCTGAAGGTCTGCGTGTGGATCAACCCGTATATCGGCCAGAAGTCACCGGTCTTTCAGGAGCTGAAAGAGAAAGGCTACCTGCTCAAGCGCCCGGACGGTAGCGTATGGCAATGGGACAAATGGCAGCCAGGACTGGCGATTTATGACTTTACCAACCCGGACGCGTGTCGGTGGTATGCCGACAAGCTGAAAGGCCTGGTGGATATCGGCGTCGATTGCTTCAAGACCGACTTTGGCGAGCGTATCCCGACGGATGTGCAGTGGTTTGACGGATCCGATCCGCAGAAAATGCACAACCACTACGCCTTCATCTATAACGAGCTGGTGTGGAACGTGCTGAAAGAGACGGTGGGTGAGGAAGAGGCGGTGCTTTTTGCCCGCTCCGCGTCCGTCGGCGCGCAGCAGTTCCCGGTGCACTGGGGCGGCGACTGCTATGCCAACTACGAATCGATGGCGGAAAGCCTGCGCGGCGGGCTGTCGATCGGTCTCTCCGGTTTCGGATTCTGGAGCCACGATATCGGCGGGTTCGAAAACACCGCTCCGGCGCACGTCTACAAGCGCTGGTGCGCGTTTGGGCTGTTCTCCAGCCACAGCCGCCTGCACGGCAGCAAATCCTACCGCGTGCCGTGGGCGTACGATGACGAGTCTTGCGACGTGGTACGCCACTTCACCGAGGTGAAATGCCAGCTTATGCCGTATCTGTATCGTCAGGCGGCGCTAGCCCGCGAGTTCGGCACGCCGATGCTGCGGGCGATGATGCTGGAGTTCCCGGACGATCCGGCGTGTGATTACCTCGACCGTCAGTACATGCTGGGGGATGCGATGATGGTCGCGCCCGTCTTCTCTGAGACGGGTGACGTGCAGTTCTACCTGCCGCAAGGACGGTGGACGCACCTGTGGCTTAACGATGAAATCGAGGGCAGCCGCTGGCATAAACAGCAGCATGGCTTCATGAGCCTGCCGGTTTACGTGCGCGACAATACCCTGCTGGCGCTGGGCAACAATAAGCAGAAGCCGGACTATGCGTGGAATGAGGGGACAGCTTTCCAGCTGTTTAACCTGGGCGATGGCATCACGGCAGTGAGCGAGGTACCTGCGGTGGACGGTTCTGTGGCGTTTACGCTGAAGGCATCACGTCAGGGCGACACCGTGACCTTTACCGGTGCGGGTGACGCGCGAAACTGGTCGGTCTGCTTGCGCAACGTGCCGGAGGTGAGCGGCGTGAAAGGCGGTTCACCGGCGGGAAGCGAGTGGGGCGTGGTGGTGAAAGCCCAGGGGGATGAGGTGGTGGTTTACTTCTGAGCCGTAAAAATGCCCGGTGGCGCTTCGCTTACCGGGCCTACGGGATCGAGTAGGCCGGGTAAGGCATAGCCGCCACCCGGCTTGTTTATTGCACCGGTGTTGAAACTACACCACCCGTCATGGTCTGCTGCACCTGCTGTTTATCCATATTCACCGCGCTCAGCTTGCCATTCACTGTCGGCTTTAAGGGCGCACTGGCCTGCACGCTGCCGCTGGCGGTGAGCTGAACATTGCCGTCGCCCGCAATCGGCAGCGCCGGCCAGCCCCACTGCTGCAGAATGTTGAGCGGCACGCCGCGTCCGTTCAGGCTCACGGTCGTCTGTCGCTGGGGAAGTTGTGAAACCGTCGCGGTCGCCTCAAGTATCCCTTTCTCGGTAAACGCGCTCAGGTCGGTAATATTCACCGTGGCGGCGTTAGCGTTTAGCGCCAGCGATGGACGACGCACGTCCACACGGTTAAAGGTGGCCGCCGCGCCGTTGAGGGTTGCGCTGCCGCCCCAGACGCCCCACTGGCGATCTTTTACCAGCTGCAGGTTTGCGCCATAGCCATCCAGAGAGGTGATTTGCCACGGGAAGGCAGGATCGATGTCGATTACCAGGTTGCGGCTCAGGCCGAATTTTTGCAGCGTGACGCTGTTCAGCCATTCCGGCAGTGGCGCCATCCACAGCGTCTTCCAGTTTTGCGGCAGAGTGTACTCCAGCCCGGCGATGGCGACATCGTCCAGCACCAGCGCTTTGCCGTCGCGCAGCCAGTTACCGGAGGTTCGCACCATGCCGCCTTCCCAGCGGGAGGTGAACTGGCGTAGCGCCACGCCCTGTGGGGAGAATTCCGCATTCAGGATCGGGTCGAAGAGATGCAGAGAGCCGTAAATGAACTCGCTGGCGTTCATGGACAGGCGGCCTTCCTGGCTCTGCCAGTCGCCTTTGCTCAGCGTCAGGTTGCGCAGGCTTAAATCCAGGTCCGTTACCGCCCAGTCCGGGCCCTGCAGCCGGGCGTCAGTAACGTCCAGACGACCAATCTGCAGAGAAGGGATGGTCGTCAGCGGGGCGAAGAACACCATCAGCGTTTTATCGCTCTGCAGGCGGATCTCGTTCAGACGCAGGGTGTCGATAATCCAGCTGCCGTCGGCGTTGCGCAGGGCGGAGCCGGTGAGTGAACCGCGTGCCATATCGGCACCAATGGTGCTGAGCACCACCTCTTTGCCGTTAAGCTGGCCCTCGATCAACACGTTGGTGGCCGGCACGCCGTTCAGGGTCAGCGAGCCGGCGCTCATCTGGATCTGCGCGCTTTTACCCAGCACGTTGCCCGCTTCCGGCTGCCACGGGCTGACGCCCCCCGTCACCTTCTGCGCGCTCAGGTCCCATTCGGTATTGGGGCTGTTAAACGCCATATTGTTCAGCTGCAGACGGTCTGCCTGCAAGGGCAACGGCGCGGTTTGCGGGGAGAGATTCAGCGTACCGTCGAACAGGGTGATGGTGTCCATATGCAGCGGATCGGTGAGCTGGCGACTGCTCAGGCCAATATCGACTTTTTTGGCAACCAGGGTGGCGGGTTTACCGTCCCGACCGAAGGTGACGTTTTCCAGAATGATGTGGGAAGGCGACGAAAAGCGGTGGTTCATTTTGTCGAAACTGAGTTCGTAGTCGGTATTCACCGTCACCCAGCTGCTGACCTGAGTCGCGCCCCAGCGGGTCTGGAGGAGAATATAGAGCGCCAGCAGCACAATGAGCAGGGCTACCAGAAGATAGACGAGCAGCTTTCCAATAAATTTCATGGTCTTCCATCCCGCAAAACGCACATAGAGGAGTTATGCACGATTTATGCGCAATCCTCAAGGCGGGAATGGTGTAAAGAGATGTCACGGCAGGCATTGACAGCCTGCCGTGAGGACGATCAGTTTTTCTCAGGTGGGAAAACGAGGTTCAGCACGATAGCGGTGATACCGCCCGCAGCAATGCCGGAAGAGAGCAGGTTTTTCACCCAGTCCGGGGCAAACTGCAGGATCAGCGGCTGCTGAGAAACGCCCAGACCGACGGCCAGCGACAGGGCAATAATCATGATCGCGCGACGGTTCAGTGGCTCACGGGAGACGATGCGCACGCCGGAAGCCGCGATAGTGCCGAACATCACCAGCGTCGCGCCGCCCAGCACCGGCTCAGGGATGTGCTGCACAAAGCCACTGACTGCCGGGAACAGGCCGAGAACGATCAGCATCAGCGCCACCACGAAGCCGACGTAGCGGCTTGCCACGCCGGTGAGCTGGATCACGCCATTGTTCTGGCCGAAGCAGGAGTTAGGGAAGGTGTTGAACACCGCGGAGACAAACGAGTTCAGGCCGTTCGCCAGCACGCCGCCCTTCAGACGCTTCATATACAGCGGGCCGGAAACCGGCTGCTCGGAGACGTCGGAGGTGGCGGTGATATCGCCGATGGTCTCCAGAGAGGTGATCATAAAGACCAGCATCAGCGGCAGGAGCAGACCCCAGTCGATGCCCAGGCCGTAGTAGAGCGGTGTCGGGACGGTGATCAGCGCGCTGTTGGCTGGCGCGGTATTCTCCGGCAGCATGCCCAGCGCCCACGCCAGCAGATAGCCCGCCGCCATGGCGATCACCAGCGAGGCAACGCGCAGGTAAGGGTTACGCTGACGGTTAAGCAGAATAATGATGGCCAGTACGACGCCCGCCAGCAGCAGGTTTTTCGGTGCGCCAAAGGTGTGGTCGCTCATTGCGGCATAACCGCCGCCGATGGAGGTGAGGCCCACCTGAATCAGTGACAGGCCGATAATCATTACCACCACGCCGGAAACCAGCGGCGTGATGACGCGACGCGCCAGATGCAGCACGCGGGAGATCACCATCTCCGTGCAGCTTGCCAGCATCAGGGTGCCAAACAGCGCCGCCATCATGGTCGGGACATCCGCACCGCCGGTTTTCAGGGCTGTACCGCCCATGATCAGCGGCGCCACAAAGTTAAAGCTGGTGCCCTGAATCGACAGTAAACCCGACCCCACCGGCCCCCATGCTTTAATCTGAATAATCGAGGCCACGCCGGAGGCGAAGAGAGACATGCTGATGATGTGCTGCGTATCCTGCGCCGGTAAGCCGAGCGCCTGACAAATCAGTAGCGCCGGGGTGATCACCGCAACAAACATCGCCAGAAGATGCTGGCAGGCAGCGAAAAGCGTCTGCGGCAGCGGCGGGCGGTCTTCAAGGCGGTAAATCAGTTCGCTATTTTGCTTCTGCGCAATCGGTTGCGCATCAGGCGACTCTATGGTGTTAACGGACATCGGCGGCAATCCCACGGTGGAAAAGCGGGCATTTTATCTGACCACCTGGTAAAAGCAAACGATTGCCAGCAAAAAAAGACAAGAAAATCTGCCGCTGTGAGCAGGTTTTCTACATCCGATTAGGAAAAAAAATTACACTTTTTGCGCCGGGAGCTCATGAAGAGCGCAAACCGGCCCAGGATAACGCCGCGTGTGTATGGAACACGCGCAAAACAGGAGCCTTCTATGATTCATCTCGATACGTTGTCGACCCTTGTTGCCGCAACGCTGGTCTTGCTGCTTGGTCGTAAGCTGGTACATAGCGTTTCCCTTCTGAAAAAATACACCATCCCTGAACCTGTCGCCGGCGGCCTGCTGGTGGCGCTGGCCCTGCTGGTGCTGAAAAAAAGCATGGGCTGGGAAATCGACTTTGATATGTCCCTGAAAGATCCGCTGATGCTGGCCTTTTTTGCCACCATCGGCCTCAATGCCAACCTGGCGAGCCTGCGGGCGGGCGGCAAAGTGCTCGGCGTATTTTTGATTGTGGTGGTCGGGCTGCTGCTGATGCAAAACGCCATCGGTATCGGGATGGCGACGCTGCTGGGGCTGGATCCGCTGATGGGGCTGCTGGCAGGGTCAATTACGCTGTCTGGCGGCCACGGCACTGGGGCGGCATGGAGTAAATTGTTTATCGAGCGCTATGGCTTTGAAAACGCAACGGAAGTGGCGATGGCCTGTGCCACCTTTGGCCTGGTGCTGGGGGGCCTGATTGGCGGCCCGGTGGCGCGTTATCTGGTGAAGCACTCCACCACGCCGGACGGCAGACCGGACGATGAGCTGGTGCCGACCGCCTTTGAAAAGCCGGACGTCGGGCGCAGCATTACCTCACTGGTGTTGATTGAAACCATCGCGATGATTGCCATCTGCCTGACCGTGGGCAAAGTGGTTGCGCAAGGGCTGGCGGGCTCCGCGTTTGAGCTGCCGACGTTTGTCTGCGTGCTGTTTATCGGGGTGATCCTCAGCAACGGTCTGGCGCTGATGGGCTTCTACCGCGTGTTTGAACGGGCGGTCTCGGTGCTCGGCAACGTCTGTCTGTCGCTGTTCCTGGCGATGGCGCTGATGAGCCTCAAGCTGTGGGAGCTGGCCTCGCTGGCGCTGCCGATGGTGGCGATTCTGGCGGTGCAGGCCCTGTTTATGGCGCTCTATGCCATGTTCGTCACCTGGCGGATGATGGGTAAAAACTACGATGCGGCGGTGCTGGCGGCGGGGCATTGCGGGTTTGGGCTCGGGGCAACGCCAACGGCAATCGCCAATATGCAGGCGATCACCGAGCGATTCGGGCCATCGCACATGGCGTTTCTGGTGGTTCCGATGGTCGGGGCATTCTTTATTGATATCGTCAACGCGCTGGTGATTAAGCTGTACCTGATGTTGCCGATGTTCGCCTGAAGTCAGGCGTTGGAATAGCGTTCGGTTTCCGGCATCCAGCGTTCAATTAACGCTGCCGCCTGTTCGGGGTAGCGTTCATGAATATGGCGGGCGAGGCGCTGAACTTCCGGGATCATGGCCTGATCGCGCAGCAGGTCCGCAACTTTGAACTCCGCGTTCCCCGTCTGGCGGGTGCCCAGCAGTTCACCCGGGCCACGGATCTCCAGGTCTTTTTGCGCAATCACAAAACCGTCGTTGCTGTCGCGCAACACCTGCAACCGCATCTGGGCGGTTTTCGAGAGCGGGGCTTTGTAGAGCAGGACGCAGTGGGACGCCACCGCGCCGCGGCCAACGCGCCCGCGGAGCTGGTGAAGCTGGGCAAGGCCCAGACGCTCCGGGTTCTCGATGATCATCAGGCTGGAGTTTGGCACGTCCACGCCCACTTCAATGACCGTTGTTGCAACCAGTAAATGCAGTTCCCCCTGCTTAAACGACTGCATCACCGCCTGTTTTTCAGCAGGCTTCATTCGCCCGTGAACCAGACCCACGTTCAGTTCCGGCAGCGCCAGCTTTAACTCTTCCCACGTGGCTTCCGCAGCCTGCGCTTCCAGCAGTTCAGACTCTTCAATCAGCGTACACACCCAGTAGGCCTGACGTCCTTCATGAGTACAGGCATTGCGCACGCGGTCGATGATATCGCTGCGACGCGTATCAGGAATGGCGACCGTCGTCACCGGCGTACGACCCGGCGGCAGTTCGTCGATGGTGGAGGTATCCAGATCGGCGTAAGCCGTCATCGCCAGGGTGCGCGGAATCGGCGTGGCAGTCATGATCAACTGATGCGGGTGGAAACCCTGCTGCAGCCCTTTTTCCCACAGGGCCAGACGCTGATGCACGCCAAAGCGGTGCTGTTCATCGATAATCACCAGCGCAAGGCCGTTAAACTGCACCTGCTCCTGGAAGATCGCGTGGGTGCCAACAATCATGTGTACCTGACCGCTGGCAATCGCCTCCTGTTGCGCAAGGCGCGCTTTGCCTTTTTGCTTCCCGGCAAGCCAGCCCACTTCAATGCCCAGCGGCGCAAACCAGGCGCGGAAATTGTTCGCGTGCTGTTCGGCCAGCAGTTCGGTCGGGGCCATGAGCGCCACCTGTTTGCCATGGGCAATCGCGCGCAGGGCGGCCAAAGCGGCTACCAGCGTTTTACCGGATCCCACGTCACCCTGCACCAGGCGCATCATCGGTACGTCGAGCGCCATATCGCGTTCAATCTCGGCGGTGACGCGCGCCTGTGCGCCGGTGGGTTTAAACGGCAGTGAGGCCAGCAGCTTATCCTTGAGCTCATCACGCGGGCTTAACGGCTGGGCATGGAAACGCTGGGCACCGGCGCGAAGCGCCAGCATGCTCAGGTTATGGGCCAGTAATTCCTCAAGGATAAGACGCTGTTGGGCAGGGTGTTTGCCGCTTTCTAAATCGCTGAGCTGCAGCGTTGGCGGCGGACGGTGCAGGGTACGCAGCGCCTCGGGCAGACTCATCATCCCCTGCGCCAGCTCGGGTGGCAGCAGCTCGGTAATGGCGCAGGTATCCAGCAGCTCCAGCGCCTGATCGGTCAGCTTACGCAGCGTCGCCTGCTTGATGCCTTCGGTCGTCGGGTAAACCGGGGTGAGCGTCTCCTGCATCTCCGGCGTGCTGAGATCGCCCTGAACGCGGTACTCCGGGTGGATCATCTCTGCGCCGTATTTCCCGCGTTTGGCTTCGCCATAGGCCAGCACCCTGCGGCCCGTTGCCAGGCTGTTCTTCATTGCTGCGCTGAAGTTGAAAAATCGCATGGTGAGAATGCCGGTGCCGTCGCTTATCTGGCAGGTCATCATTCGGCGTCCGCCGAAGGTGATGTTGCAGTTCAGGATTTCGCCTTCAACGGTGGCATAAATGGCGGGCAGCAGATCGCCAATTTTGTACAGCTGGGTGCGGTCTTCATAACGCAGGGGAAGGTGGAGCAGGAGATCCTGCACCGTGTGCAGGCCGATTTTAGCCAGCTTATTGCTTTGCGCCGCGCCCACGCCCGTCAGGCTGTTGAGCGGGATGGCATCCAGCAGGCGGCCTTTCATCGGTTACCCTGCGTACTGCATGGTGGCCCACCACCCGGCATCGGCTTCGATCTCGCCCTGCGCGTTGACGTGGGGGTAAGGCAATTTTTTCTGCTTCGCAACGCGAGCCAGTACCGGATAACCACCTTCAAACAGCAGGCGCTGCTGTTCATCTTCCGGCAGCATACTGTTGCTGCGCTCGTACATCCCGGCGTTCTGACGCTGGCGCTGCGCCTCATACAGAATGAGCGCGGAGGCCACGGAGACGTTCAGGGACTGCACCATGCCGATCATCGGAATGATGATGTCCCGATCTGCCAGATCCAGCGCTTCCTGGGTGATCCCGGTTTTCTCCTGGCCCATCAGAATACAGGTCGGGCGGGTGTAGTCGATCTCACGGAAATCCACGGCTTTAGCAGACAGGTTGGTGGCAAGGATCTGCATACCGCGCCCTTTCAGGTGCGAGACGGCATCGCCAATCGTCTGGTGAGATTTGACGGACACCCAACTGTTGCTGCCTGCCGCCGCAGAAACCATGGTTCGCATCCGGTGACCTGGCCAGACGGCATGCACTTCATGCACGCCGACGGCATCTGCGGTACGGACGATAGCAGAGACGTTATGCGGTTTATGGACCTGCTCCATGCAGACCGTCAGGTCAGGCTGACGCCTGGCGAGCATTTCGCATATCCGCGCGTAACGTTGTGAATTCATGCCACTAGTTTCGGTTACGGGTGACTTTAATCACGTCCGGCATGACGCGGATCTTGCGCATAATGTTCGCCAGATGCACGCGGTCGCGGGCGGTCAGACGAATAAAGGCGCTGTACACGCGGCCATCTTTTTCTTCCGTGTTCAGGCTTTGAATATTGGAAGAGGCCGTGTTGATCGCTGCCGTCAGGTTCGCCAGGGCACCCTGGTGGTTGAACATATCCACCTTAATTTCGGTGATAAATTCCTGCGCGGTCTCTTTATCCCACTCGACCGCCATAAATTTCTCCGCCTCTTTTTGATAGCCGCGGATGTTACGACAGGATTCATGGTGGATAACCAGCCCTTTACCGGGGCTGACGTGCGCAATAATCGGGTCGCCAGGGATGGGACGGCAACATTTTGCGAAGGTGATAAGCACGCCGTCCGCGCCTTTAATCGGCAGGTGTCCGTGGCTTTGGGTTGTTGCAGGCACGGCTGTCGTGTCGCCTTGCTGCAGGTTCTTCGCCACCACCACGCTCATGGCGTTGCCGAGGCCGATTTCTGCCAGCAGATCGTCAAGGGAGGCGAGCTTCATGCGCTCCAGCTCACGCTGGATATTCTCCTGCGGGATTTCGGCCAGCTTGCGGCTGCCGCCCAACGCGTGGTTGAGAAGACGACGCCCGAGGCTCACGGAATCATCACGCTTGAGGTTTTTCAGCAGTTGACGAATTTTGGCGCGCGCTTTGGAGCTCACGACAAAGTTCAGCCAGGCCGCGTTCGGACGTGCACCCGGCGCGGTAATGATTTCCACCGTCTGGCCGCTGGCGAGCGGCTGAGACAGCGGATACGGTTGTCTGTCGACGCGCGCGCCCACGCAGGCGTGACCGATATCGGTGTGTACGGCATACGCGAAGTCGACTGGCGTCGCACCCGCAGGCAGTTCGACAATGCGACCTTCTGGGGTGAAAACGTAAATCTCATCCGGGAAGAGATCGGATTTCACGCTCTCGATAAATTCAAACGAGCTGCCCGCACTCTGCTGCAGCTCCAGCAGACTCTGCATCCAGCGCTGGGCGCGGATTTGTGCGGTGGTGCTGCTCTCGCCACCGTGCTCTTTATAGGCCCAGTGTGCGGCAACACCCATCTCCGCCATCTGGTCCATGTCTTCTGTGCGAATTTGCACTTCAACCGGCACGCCGTGTGGCCCGATCATCGAGGTGTGCAAAGATTGATAGCCGTTCGCTTTTGGAATGGCGATGTAATCTTTCATACGACCCGGACGCGGTTTATACAGGCTGTGCATCTGCCCCAGCACGCGATAGCAGGTGTCGGCGTCGTGGACGATCACGCGGAACGCGTAGATATCCATGATCGAGTGAAAACGCTGCTCTTTAAGCACCATTTTGCAGTAGATGGAGTAAAGATGTTTTTCGCGACCGCTGACCCGGCACGGGATCCCCGCTTCCTGTAAACGCCCGTCAATTTCAGAGAGGATCTTCTGAATCATCTCTTTACGGTTACCGCGAGCGGCTTTCACCACCTCTTTAATCACGCGATAGCGGTTCGGGTACAACGCTTCAAAACCCAGCTCTTCCAGCTCGGTTTTAATGTGATGAATACCTAAACGGTGCGCCAGCGGGCTGTAGATTTCGAGGGTTTCACGGGCAATGCGGCGACGTTTGTCCGGGCGAAGTGAGCCCAGCGTGCGCATGTTGTGGGTACGGTCAGCGAGTTTGATGAGAATGACGCGGATATCCTGCACCATCGCCATAATCATCTTGCGGAAGTTTTCGGCTTGCGCTTCTTTCTTGTCGCGGAAATTCAGCTTATCAAGCTTAGAGACCCCTTCCACCAGTTCGGCAACGCTTTTGCCAAACAGCTGCTCCATGTCCTGATAAGTGGCTGGGGTATCTTCTATCACGTCGTGCAGCAGCGCGGCCATCAGCGTTTCGTAGTCGAGTTTCATCTCGGCCAGAATACAGGCCACCGCTACCGGGTGCGTGATGTAGGGTTCACCGCTTGAACGTGTCTGGCCCTCGTGAGCGTCACGTGCAACGAGATACGCCTGCTGAAGACGCTTAATCTGGTCTTCAGGCAGGTAGGTTTGAATCAGTTGATTCAGGCTTTCAAACAGATACAAGGGCGACCCGCAGGTTTAATTAACGACGACCTTCAGCAATAGCGGTTACGGCCTGCAGTTCTGCGGCTTCCTGCTCTTGCTGCTCCTGGCGCTCACGCACGTCGAGGATCTGGTTGTTAATCAGACCTTCTTCGATTTCGCGAAGTGCAATAACGGTGGTTTTATCGTTTTCTTCCGGTACCAGCGGATCTTTACCGCCTACCTGCATCTGACGAGCGCGACGCGCGGCGACCAGCACCAGGTCAAAACGGTTACCAATTTTCTCTACAGCGTCCTGAACAGTTACGCGTGCCATACTTAAAATGCTCCACAGGTGAAGAAATGACTGGGCATGATACTGAAAGTGGGTTCAGTCTGCCAACAGTTTGGTGATTAATGCGTCATGTCGCTGCTTCTGGCGGCTCATACGCAGACGTTCTGCGCGAAGGATGGTTTTGAGATCGCTCAGTGCGGCATCAAAATCATCATTCACAATAAGGTAATCATATTCCGCGTAATGGCTCATTTCTGCAACAGCCTGTTCCATACGCTTTGCGATCACCTCTTCGCTGTCCTGACCGCGGCCACGCAGGCGGCGATCCAGCTCATCTTTCGATGGCGGTAAAATAAAGATACTGCGCGAGTCAGGCATTTTCTTGCGAATCTGCTGCGCGCCCTGCCAGTCGATATCCAGGAACACATTCACGCCCGTGGCCAGAACCTGCTCAATGGTCTCACGTGAGGTGCCGTAGTAATTACCGAACACTTCAGCATGTTCAAGAAACGCGTCTCTGCCGATCATCGCTCTGAATTCGTCGTGATCCACAAAGAAATAGTGTTCACCGTGCACTTCACCCGGACGCGGTTTACGCGTGGTGTGAGAAACAGAAACCTGTGTGTCGTACAACGGTTGGGTTTTTAACAGTGCCTGAATAAGGCTGGATTTACCCGCGCCACTAGGGGCAGAAACAATATAAAGCGTGCCTTGAGCCATGAGAGTCTTTTGTATGTGTTAGCGAAGAAGTCCTACATACGGGCTTATTATACACGTCACCGCCGTGTGACGTAGCCTTTGTCACACTTTTTCCCCTGGATTATTGAATTTTGCGTGCCGTTTTCAGGTTTTATCTGTGGTTTTCAGCAACAAAAAGAAAGACCGGATAGCGCCTCGCACAGTGAAACAAGGTGGTTAGCGTTGTTTTAGCCATCGCGGTATACCTCCTGCAACGTAAAGGAGGGATAGCGATGGGGCGATGGATAAGCGGGTTAATGCTGTTGTGGTGTGGCTATGGCGCGGCGGTGTGCCCGGTGTGGTCGCAGGCTAAAGCTGAAAAAGAGATCGCGTCGTTAAGCGCGCAAATCAAACGCTGGGATGACGCTTACTGGAAGCAGGGCGTGAGCGAGGTTAATGACGACGTTTATGACCAGCTGAACGCCCGCTTAACCCAGTGGCAGCGCTGTTTTGGCAACGATATTTCTGCAAACACCTTGCCTGCGCTGACGGGAAGCGTGACACATCCTGTTGCGCATACGGGGGTTCGTAAAGTTGCCAGCAAAGACGCGCTGGCTCAGTGGATGCACGGCCGAACCTCTCTCTGGATGCAGCCAAAAGTCGACGGCGTGGCGGTGACGCTGGTGTATCGCAACGGAATCCTCGCTCAGGCCATCAGCCGTGGCAATGGACTTAAAGGTGAGGACTGGACGGCACAAGTGCGTTTGATCCCGTCCGTGCCTAAGCACGTATCCGGGGAGCTGGCAAACAGCGTCTTACAGGGGGAGCTTTTCTGGTTGCGTGAGGGCCATGTTCAGCGGCAGATGGGCGGAATGAATGCCCGTGCAAAGGTAGCGGGCGCGATGATGCGACAAAAGGACAAAGCGCCTCTAAACCAGATTGGCGTTTTTATCTGGGCCTGGCCGGACGGTCCGCAGATGATGCAGAACGCGCTGACAGCGCTGTCACAGGCAGGATTTACCCTGACGGCGCGCTACACGGTGCCCGTACAGACGGTTGAAGCTGTTGAAAAACAGCGTCTGGCCTGGCAAAACGCGGCATTACCCTTTGCCACGGACGGCATTGTGGTTCGGTCTTCGGATGTTCCCCCTGGCGATAGCTGGCTACCCGGCGAAGGTAACTGGGTTGTGGCATGGAAGTATTCTCCTGCCGCCCAGGTCGCGGAAGTGAGAGATATTCGTTTTACCGTTGGGCGAACGGGCAAAATCTCCGTAGTGGCAACGCTGGGAGCGGTGCAACTGGATGATAAGCAGGTGCAGCGGGTGAGTCTGGGATCGGTCGCGCGCTGGCAAAGGCTGGATATTGCTCCCGGCGATCAGATACAGGTGAGCCTTGCCGGGCAGGGGATCCCCCGGTTTGATAAGGTTGTCTGGCGTGGGACGGACCGACAAAAGCCGGAACCGCCCGCCACGCGCTTTCATTCCCTGAGCTGCTTTTATGCTTCGCCTGAATGTATGGAGCAGTTCTTTGCCAGGCTGACATGGCTTAGTTCAAAGCAGGTGTTAAACATTGAAGGGTTAGGCGAGTCAGGCTGGCGCACGCTCTGGCAGGCGCATCAGTTTGAGCATCTCTTTTCATGGCTGTTATTAACTCAGGCGCAACTGCAGGCTACACCAGGGTTTTCCTCAGCGCGCGGGCTGGCGCTCTGGCATCAGTTTAATCTGGTGCGTGAGCTGCCGTTTATCCGCTGGCTCATGGCGCTGGGTGTTCCGCTGACGCAGGCTTCGCTGAAGGCTATGGGAGACGTAACGTGGCAAAAGCTGAGCGGACGTAACGCAAAGGACTGGCAAACCTTGCCGGGAACGGGCGAGGAGAAGGCGAGAAAAATTGTCGCATTCATTCACGACCCCGGCGTTGCTGGCCTGGCTGCGTGGCTCGGCCAGCAGGGCGTACCAGGATTTTAGAGCGAGCTTGCTTTAGCTTTGCGCCAGGGGGTATGTCTGTCTGGCGAACTGAAGGTATCGCGAAGCTGATCGTAATCATAGATGTGGCGGCCGCCATCTATCACCGGAATCAGTGTGGGAGCCTGATAGCACGCTTCAAGCACTGAGCTGCACTGATCAACACCCGTTGTGATGCCAAGCCACGTTAACATCAACTCATAATTGCTTGCTGTGGGCCACTGTTCATGTACCCATCCCACTGCTCTTTTTTGGGCATTCAGGGCTTGCTGGCTGTACCAGATAAACTGGGGGACCTGGTAAGCCTCTTTGCTTGGGTTGCGTGAGCCATGCATATAGAGGGAATTGAGTTGCGGGTTTTTTTCCAGCCCATGGTCTGAAAAATAGAGCAGAGAGGATGCGCTTCCCTGCAGACGTTTAACCACTTCGCCAATGAAAGCGTCGGTAAACAGAATCGCGTTATTGTAGCAATCTTCATATTTGTTACCGGTATGCAGAATATTTGCGGATGCGGGATACCGATCGCAGGCCATTTCATGGCTACCGTTAATATGCAGGAAAATTAATTTTTTGCCGGGGGTTTTAAGCGCCTCATCCAGAGCAGGTAAAAGCTCGGTGTCATAACGCGTGTCAATCCACTGGGCTTTCTGGCTGACAGAGGCAATCGCCACAATGTAATTGTTGCTTTTGCCAGTATTACCCTGGGCGCTAATCCATTCGGTGTGATAGCCCGTTTTTTTAGCAACGCTAACGATATTGTCAGCAAGCTTATCGGCGGTGAAGTGGTCCGGATCTGCTTTACTTAATATCATCGGCACGGAAAGAACGGTGGCTGACGCAGGAGCAATAGCATTGCTAAAAATGAGGGCGTCCTTCGCCAGCCCGGCTTCCACAGGCGTGGTATCCTGGTTAAATCCGTAGAGCTGCATATTGCTGCGACGCGCGGATTCACCCACGATAACAACGTAGTTTTCGATGCCCGTGTCCTGATACTGCAAGCCAGGATAATTGACGCTGTGCTGACTAATTTTCTGCGCCAGGGCGTTATCACGATGGGCAATAATAAACTCTGCACCCGTGTAAAACGGCGTATTGGTTAAAATTCGGGAGCTTAGCGGATAATAAACTTCAAGGTCGTGGCGTTTTTTTAGCCAGTTTGCCGTTGAGTACCAACCTAAATAAACGGCAAGCAGAACGAAGCCGATAGCTTTCACCCGGGAAGAAGCATGCTCGCTAGCGGATTTGATTGCATACCAGGTGACAATAAAGTAAGCCACCACGGCGGGTAAACAGTTCAGGTATAAACCCGACATGGTTTTCACTTCGGCGACGTGAGTACCGAGAATACTCATCGCAAAGACGGTGTTAAATTCGCTCTGGTAGACGCTCCATGTACTGTAGGCAATCGCAAAATTCAACGTGAGCAGGGTAGTTAAAACGAATGCGACGATCTTACCGGGAAGCGAGCGATAGACAGCAGCGGCGCAAACCAGTAACAACGCATTACAAATCGCGATGCGCACTGCGAACCGGGCCGGTTGCGTTAAAAATACTGGCCATAATTGAATCAGCACGGAAACGAGCAGCAAAATCAAAAAATGGCTGCTGAGTTTTTTATTAATAATCAGTGCTGACGTTTTGGCAAAAGACATTGTTTAACGCAAATCATTGGGGCAAAGGTGCGATAGTTTATCGCGTTTACCCCGGTAATATGAGATGACAAAAAGTGCTTTTTACTACTTTGTTGTGGTTTTGTTGAGAATTCAATGGGTGTCCTGCGTGTAATGAAAAACAGGCAATCCCAGCTTTAAGCGCAGCGCCAGCAAGCGGGCCGTAAAGCCAAATAATAACGTGGCAATGACCACAACATCATGGCTCGAAACATAATGTTGTAAAGCGATATACAGAACGGCAGAGGCAAAGGATATTCCGGCGTAAAGCTCTTTCTGAAAAACCAGCGGAATACGCTTGCAGAACATATCGCGCAGTACGCCGCCAAATACACCCGTTACGACCGCGGCGATAGTGGCAATGACCGGGCTTTCACCCATATCCAGCGCGATTTGCGCCCCGATAATGGAGAAAACCACCAGACCCAAAGCATCAAGGACTAAAAACAGACGGCGAAGATGGGGCATAACCGGCGCAACGATGGTGGTCAGCACGGCGGCAATCGCGACAATAACAATGTATTCAGGGTTTTTTACCCAGCCAAGCGGATAATGTCCCAGCAGGATATCGCGTACCGATCCGCCTCCCAGGGCTGTGGCGGTAGCAATAATGATCACCCCAAACGTATCCATACGACGGCGACCAGCGGCAAGTGCCCCAGTCATGGCTTCAGCCGTGATCCCAACGAGATAAAGAATATGTAGCAGCATGTCTTCCCCCAGCATGTAGGGCGGCAGAGTAGCGTTTTGTGCAGCAGGTCACTATTTAGTTTTTTTTGTGTGAGCAAGTAAGGACTACTTATTCTAATCCTAAAGCAGGCTTTTTGCCGTTTTCATGGCGTTATTTTGTGTGTTTACGGATTACTTTTTCTCATGAATCAGGGGCGTTGAGTGAAAATCTGACGAAACATTGGCACAAGCGCTTTATTGCCCGTCTCGCTGAGATGGTTATCGTCGAAATAGTGCGGTTCAAGGTTTTTACTTCCCATACACCGCCCAGCGCTGCACAGATAAGGCGTAGGGTCCAGTACCCTCACGCCGCAGGTTTTTGCTGCCTGAGATTGCGCATGCAGTATTGCGCTGTTTCGACTTTGATACTCCGCCAGAGGAATGGAGATATCCTGCGCTTTTTTAGACGTCATTAAGCGATGGGAGAGCGTACGAGGCACGTTTACATCCATTTCGGGAACAGGATTGACCAGCACCACCGGATGTTCGCGATTAAGCGTACAGGCCATCTTTACGATGGACGCCGCATACTGCTGTAAATAGTCTTTACCGTCCAGGGAGCCTGTGTTGAATTTCACCTGCTTTTGCTCAGCATAGTGAGTCAGGCGGTTAACAATGACAACCGGGACGTTGGCCGGGTAGGCTTTTAATTTTTCACTCAGCGAGCGGTTAAATTTGCCGCAGCGTTTACTTTCAAGCAGCGTGGCATCAGCCAGCGTAGGGCAACCGGAATAGGTTACGCCGACCACCGAACCACGATCCGCGGCGGCTGCAGCGAGGGCAGTGGCTGCGGCTTCGGCGTGGCTGTCGCCGATAATAATGGCTGCCGGTGTTCCGGTACCGTAAAAACTCATGTGCGTTTTTGGGTCGGCGGCATAGTTTTTATTGTTCGCTTCGGCGGCTATGCGATCGACCTGCGCATCAGGACGGCTGGCAATCATGTCGTTTTTAACCAGATAACTATATCCCCAGGCCGCCCCGACACTGCTAAACAGAATTATCCAGAATGCGGCAATGCTTCGCTGGTTTAAAAAGCGTTTGGCGGGTTGCTCAATCAATACCCATGAGATCCATCCGAGTAAAAAAGAGAGGGCAATGGCACCGACCACCCAGAGTCCGTTGTGCTGCTGCCCGGCATAAATGAGATACACCGCAACAGGCCAGTGCCACAAATAGACTGAATAAGAACTTAAACCCACCCAGCGAAGGTTACGGTCTGCAAGGCTAATCAGTGAGCTGTCGTTGCTGTAGATGACCAGCATGGTACCGAGGATGGGCAGCAGGGTTAATCCGCCCGGCCAGGCGCTTTCAGTGCTAATGCAAAAAACAGAAGCCGCGATGAGCGTATATCCCATCAGCGTCGTGATTGTGCGCAATGCCCTGGTGAGGATTAAACGGTTTGCCCCATACCAGACGAGGCCGCCGCAGAGCATTTCCCAGGCGCGATAGGGCATCAGATAAAACCGGGTAGCGTCATTCACTGTGGCACTCATGCTGAACCAAAATGCGCCCATCGTGAGTACCAGCAGGCATAACCCAGTATTAACCCATTTTCTGAACGGATATAACGCCATAATGATAAGGGGTAATGCCAGATAAAACTGCCATTCAACCGAGAGTGACCATGTATGCAGGAACCAGTTTTCATGCGAGTCGGTGGCAAAATAATCCCCGGACTCTTTTTTTAACTTTATATTGGATATAAAAATAACAATATAGCCAATATAATTTCCGAGTTTTCGGTATTCATTTGTCGGAAGCCAGAATAAGGTCGCCAGCGCCATGATAATACACAGCATAAGCAATGCAGGGATGATGCGTTTAGAACGCGCAGCGTAAAAGTCTATAAGATTAAACGAACGCTTTTCGAGGCCGGTGGATATAATTTTTGTCATCAGAAAACCAGAGATCACAAAGAAGATATCCACGCCAACAAACCCGCCCGGGAGCAGAGCCGGCGCGAAGTGGTAAAGCACCACGGAAAGAATGGCAACGCCACGCAGCAGGTTGATATCCTGGCGGAATTCGCGGTCAACAGTGAAGCTTTTGCTTTCCTCTAATGTTAAGTTGATGTTTGCCATTCACTTTTCCGATCGCTATTTTATCTTTTAATTAAAACGCCGGAGAGTGTATCAAAACTGATCAGTAATTTCTTATGTTCTGATGCCAAACGAAAAAGGCCACTGCATCCAGCGGCCTTTTAAACTGAGATGAGGAAGGTTACTCGATTGGATCTGAATGTTGAGTAGCGGTGTATAGCGATTGATTACATTGACTTTTCTCTACTCAGGCTTTTCATTATGTACACGTCTATGTACACAGAAAATCGACGCTATACTGAGAATGCTGCTTAATTGAGCAATGCAGCGTGACCACTGCGTCCAGATTGTGCGTTTATTGAGCAGTTTAATCCTATATTTGACGATTATGTCAGTGATGGCACTAAATAAGCTTGAGCGTCGTTGCCCGCTATGACCCAATGATACTCACTATGCCACTATACGTCTGACCCGTCTGAGTAACAGCGACTGGATGACGCTGAAAAAACAGATAGAACAACACGAGCTGCGGATTGTCAGCCTAGATGTACCCACCTCATGGCAGGCGCTGTCAGATAAAGACGCTTCGCAGGCAGACCCAGTCACCCGTGTCGTTATAACCACCATCAACAATATGCTTATCGATCTGATGGCCGCAATGTCTCATAAAGACTGGCTGAGTCGCCGCCAACGACAAAAACAAGGCATTGAACGGGAGCAGACACTGGGTAAATACCGGGGGAAGCAGGCCGATCATGAGCGGCATCAGAAAGTTATGTACTACCGGCAGGTTAAGAAATTGAGCATTCAGGAAACCGCAGATGCAACGGGCTACAGCCCTTCCCAGATTTGCCGAATTCAGCTACTTCATAAAAAATAACTATATGATTTAATAAAAAATATACAATCAAGGGCTAGTACTCAAAACATTCGCATCCATGTTTACATTTAATTACAAATGTTCGCTATTCGTACACATTTCGTGTGTGTAATAGTCTGATACCACATTTTGCTAAAACAATGAAAGAGGGATTTTATGTCAAATATCAGAGAATTAAGTTTTGATGAAATAGCGCAGGTAAGCGGTGGTGGAAACGCAGGTGACCATGACCACAATTATGGTGGCTCCAAGAGTTCAGGTCGTTCAGGAGGTTGGGGAGCCCCAGCAACAACGGCTAATAATGCCGGATTTGTCATTATTGGTGGGGTACTGACGGCTGTAGCTACAGGTATTGGCGGTCCTATTGCTGGAACCGTGGTAGGAACGGCCTTTGCGGCTGCATCTCAGTCTTTGCCTAACGATAGTAACAATAACAGGGGCGGTGGCTCCTGGCACGATACAAACCCTGGTGGAATGGTTGGGGAATGCCGCTGGTAAGTCAATTTGAAAAATGCTGCCGTTAATCACGGCGGCATCCTAATATAATTGTTCAGTAAACCACTAAGTTCCCAACACCAAGATTGATGATATATATGGAATCTTCAACAGGTGTGAGTGTTATGAATTAAGAGGGAAGAGTATGTTTCTTTATATATGGAGAGAGTTTTTTACTGGCTGGAAAAAAAGGAAAATCACGCGGTTAAGAGCATTTTGTTACCAGTTTCTTATATTGTCCCTTCAGTTATTCATTGCGTTTTTATCAGCAAAAACAATGAAACTTTCTGCAATGGGAGAAATATCTATCTTGATAGCTATGAGTATGTTTTCATTACTGGCTGCATTGCTTGTTGCAACAGTTTATTGCAGCATGCTGATCATGACAAAAAGAATTAGAGACTTGGGTTTTAAGTATTGCTTTATCATTACTATCTTTACATTCTCTGCCAATTTTTGTGCGTTAAAGTTGAGAGGTTTCCACTCAACTCAGCTCATGAATCATGACTATTTGTATATCCTTAATTATGTTTTTTATGTATTGATTGTTATCTGGAATCTTTATGTTATGGTAGGAAAATCAAAATAAACCCCTTTTTTAAAAAGGGGGGCTATTATTTGATCATGTGTTCATTTTTAGTTGCGGAGGTTTCATGTTCTGTTCATCTTCATATTTTAAATCAAAAAAGAAAGAGATTTTTGTTCAGGTGATTGCTTATTTTATTTCTATATTATTAATCACCACAATATTTCATTCCATTGATAAGTCATGGGGTGTTGTGTCTATTTCATCACATGTGGCAAACATACTGATTAGCATATGTGTTATCCATTCATGTTATCGAGTATCATTATTAGTGACAACTAATATATTTAAATTATTCAATGTATAATAAGCTTGAATTTTTCTTTTGTAAAAGACAACCATTATAAAAATATTAAAAAGATTATATAATTATGAGCATATTTAGAGAGGAGGCATTAAAACACCATAATGATACCGGGTACGGAGATATTGTTTTACCCGCGTCATTTGGCATGTCAGTATGCGCTGTAGCTACACTACTGATAGTTCTGTGCATCTCACTATTCGTTTATTATGGTAGTTATACTCGCAAGGCTCATCTTAGTGGAATTGTGATGCCTTCATCAGGGCTGGTAAAAATCACACCGCAATATGCCGGCTCTATCACCCAGCTGACGGCTTCAGAGGGCCAGCATGTTATGGCTGGTGAATCCCTCTACCATATCAGCGGCGAGCATTATAACGGACAGGGCACTGGTACGCTGGCTGCCATGAGCCTGTCCCTGAAGACTCAGTATGCCATGCTGTCTTCCCAGCAGACGCTGGAATGGCGTGACAATAGTCAGCAGCAGCTGGCCATACAACAGCGAATTACCTCCCTGAAACAACAGATGAAAAGTGCGGAGCAGCGCCTGTCGCTTGCCGGGCAACAGACTATGCTGGCCAAGTCCGTCATGGAACGTTATAAAACACTGGCTGGCACGCATTACGTCTCAGATATCGAATACAAGCAGAAGCAGATTGACGTTTCTACGGCACAGCAAAACGTTGAGGATCAGCGTCAGGGACTTCTGCAACTACACACGGCAATGGAGGCTGCTGAAGATGACCTTAACCATCTCATCGTTCAGGGGGAAAGCCGGAAAGCCGAGCTGGACAGGCAGTTGCAGGGGATCAGGCAACAGCAGGACGAACTGGCCGGACAGGAGAACTTCACTCTGACGGCGCCAGTATCCGGTACCGTTGCGGCAGTACTTGTCAGACAGGGACAGTCTGTCAGAGCCTCTGAACCCGTTATGACTCTTGTACCCGACAATGCGCGTCTGCAGATAGAACTCTATGCCACCAGTCAGAACGCCGGTTTTATTCAGTCCGGGCAGCGTGTTGCACTGCGGTTCGCCGCCTTCCCCTACCAGAAGTTTGGTGTTCAGTACGGGACTATCCGTGAGATCAGCCGTATAACGCTGACCCCTTCGGATTTGCTCTCCGTATCACCTGTGACCTGGAAGGAAAATGAGGGGCATTACCGCGTCATCGTTGAACCTGAGAAAACCTTTATTCTGGCTTATGGAAAAAAAGAACTCCTTCGTCCCGGTATGACCCTTGAAGGGGACGTCAGCCTTGATACACGTCATTTATGGGAGTGGCTGACGGAACCACTCTGGAGTCTGAAAGGAAAACTGTAATGGGATCACTTAACTGGACAGGGATAAAACTGCTCCCCGTTATCCGGCAGACAGAGTCAGCAGAATGTGGACTGGCGTGTCTGGCAATGATGGCCTGCTGGCATGGTCTGCAGACGGATTTACCCACACTCCGTGAACGCTTCAGTGTCAGTACTCAGGGAATGACTCTGCAAAGGCTGATTGAGTGTGCAGCGGGTATCAGCCTGTCTTCCCGAGCCGTCAGGTTAGAGCCGGAAGACCTGAAGTCCCTCTCTCTTCCGTGCATTCTCCACTGGAATATGAATCATTTCGTCGTGCTACATAAAGTTCGTGGGAGCAGACTGGTTATTCATGATCCGGACAAGGGAAAGGTCTCGCTTTCCCTGCAAGAGGCAGGAAAGCACTTTACTGGTATTGCGCTGGAGCTGTTACCTGCCAGTGACTTTACAGCCAGGGATGAAAGAAAAAAAATTCGCCTGCGCCAGCTGACTGGCAAGACGCCTGGCCTGCTGCCTGCAATGTTGCGCATTATCATTTTTGCCTTGATGTTAGAGATCCTGACGCTGGGAAGCCCTCTTCTGAACCAGCTGGTGATCGATGAGGTTCTGGTGGCCGCTGATCGAAGCCTGTTGACCGTCATTATCATTGCACTATTGTTGTTGTCTCTGACTCAGATGCTACTGTCACTGGCCCGTCAGTGGGCCAGTATAACCTTATCCGTCAATTTTAATATGCAGTGGACGGCCCGGGTGTTCCATCATCTGGTTCGACTCCCTCTGTCATGGTTTGATGCGCGCAGTAAGGGAAGTATTAACGCCCGGTTTGAAGCCGTAGATACAATTCAGCAGGCGCTGACCACACAGGTACTCGAAGGTATTCTGGATGTGCTGCTTGTGGTGACCGCGTTCTGCATGATGCTGCTGTACAGCCCTGAAATGACGCTGATAGCAGTACTTGCTGCCATTTTTTACGGTGTGCTGAGAGCGCTATGGTATCCCTCCCTGCGGCAGTCGGCAGAAGATGCCTGGGATGCAGGTGCAAGGGAGTCCGGTCATTTTCTGGAAACTCTCAACGGGATACTGAGCCTGAGAATAAACGGTGTGACCGCTCACCGAGAAGCCGCATGGCTGAATCTCAACGTCACCCGCAGAAATACGCAGCTACGCCAGAGCCGTCTTCTGATGTGTTATGACATTGCGCACACCCTGACCGGCAGCGTGGTATCGGTGGTTATTTTGTGGAAAGGTGCCGGTGAAGTTCTGAACGGCACCTTTACTGTCGGTATGCTGGTTGCTTATATGTCTTATCAGATGCGTTTTTCTTCGAGTATCAGCAGCCTGACCGATAAGATTTTTGCCTGGCGCATGCTTGATGTCTATAACGAGCGTCTGGCTGATATTGTGTTGACCCCGACAGAAGACCATCAGCAACAGCCCGTGCAGGAAGACAGTCGGTCTTCAGCCATTCCTTCTGTTTTTCGTGGAGCAGTGTCCGAAGATACCCACCTCCCGTTATCCCTTGAACACATAATATTCAGTCACAAAGGGAGCAACACATCAATACTCCGGGGGGTATCGCTGACTCTGCATCCTGGAGAAGTGGTGGCCATTACCGGTAAATCGGGATGCGGAAAATCAACACTGGTAAACCTTATCCTGGGGATCCATTTACCTGATGAAGGAACGATCAGAACGTTTGGCATACCGCAAGCGCACCCGGATTATTTTCATGTACGCCGGCGAATCGGTACAGTGCTGCAGGATGACCATCTTTTCAGGGGATCCATTGCAGATAACATCATTTTCTTCAGTGAGGACCACAATCATAAGCGAATGATCCACTGTGCCCGGCTGGCGCTCATCGACAGCGATATCATGGCAATGCCGATGGGATATCAGACATTAATTGGTGAAACTGGTGGAGGACTTTCCGGAGGGCAAAAGCAGCGCATTCTGTTGGCAAGGGCGTTATACAAGGAACCAGGATTTTTATTACTGGATGAAGCGACCAGCCACCTTGATGTTGAGAGTGAAATCCAGATAAGTCAGACATTACGTCAGCTGGGACTCCCGGTCTTGCTGATTGCCCATCGCCCGGAAACCCTAGCCTCTGCAGACCGGATTCTGTATTTATCTGACGGAAATTTAAGGGAGCTGAATCACATGAACACAGTCGATGATGGCGATCTTGTTTATGAATGACAGGTCAAAAATAAGCCTTAACGTACAATAATTTTCTATATCCAAACTGCCCCCCTCTTCATGGCTTACTGGGGTGTCTGGCAGACACTCCAGTCGTTGATTAATTGCTCGGCTGAGAGCGTTAAAAAGTTTGTGTCATTCCAGCCATCAGAAAACAGACGCTATACTGAAAATGCCGCTTAATTGAGCAACGCAGCGTGACCACTGCGTCCAGACTGTATATTTATCGAACAGTTCTATTTCGTGCTCTGCAATGAGTCTTTCGACTTTGCGAGGCAAGCGTGGGTATTGCATAGTTGCCAGCATGTAGCGCTTCATTTCAGCGATGCTGGGAGCGTCTGGCAAGGTACAAAGAAGCCCTCTTTCCAATAACACATCTCCCAAATCTTTCGAGTAGACCCGGAGTCGCTCGAAGGGATTTCTCATCTCTGAAAGGTGGGCCAGCATTAAAACGTTACCCTTCTTGCTTGTGGGTTTAGTGTTTGGCCTGTACGAGCCTCAATTCGCAAGAATTGCTGATACTCATCAAAATTAATGTTAATGAATTTGGCTCTTTCCTTAAATACCAGTTTTCTATCGCTGTTAACATCAACTTTTCCATAGCAAAGGATGTGTAAAAGCGAGCGGCAACTTCCTATCCTTAGTCCCGGTAAACCATTTTCCTTATCAAAGTATGCTGTTTTTGCTGAACGTTCTAAGCCCCATATATAATCATCCAATTTGCATTTGTAGACGTCAAGAGCGACATCGATTTGTGTAATCCATGCCTGCGCCAGCAGCTGGTAGAATATTCCTCCTAATCGACTATTTATCCACGACAGCAAATGATCTATTTTTGTGGGCTTCATATGTTGGGGGCGAAAATCTAGACGTATTCCTCCTGTATTACGAATTATTGGAGAATAATCTATTCGCAACAGTACAGGTGAGTGTTTCTTCTTCCCTCGGATCAATAATGCTTTTCGATAAGGTTTCCCAACTTTGTTAAGGATATATTGAACGCGATATTGTTTGAATTCCTTGTGTCTCATCCTTTTCAGTTTTGCATATGTAATCTTCATTTCGGTATTTTTATCGAATTGACTTACAACACATAGCTTATCAACTCGCATTTTTAACTTTTGATCTCTGGTATTAATGCCAATGTCAAGTGAACAACAAAACTCTATGTTTCGTTTGTTAAGTTTCATTTATATCCCTTACAGAAATAACTATTGGTATGGGATAGTGAGTATTGAATCAGATAATCACTATCCCTATAGATGTGCATATAACGTGCTATTAGAGCGATGAGCTTTTTCGCTCAATTTCTTCTTGTTTCTGATAGCGGTACTTTCTGGCGGCTGGTAATCCACAACTGTACTTCCTCTTCTCTCCACGCTACTGAGCGAGAAGATGCGTTTACAGAACCAGTCAGGCGAACTGGTTCAGGGAAATGACCTGCTTTGATTTGGCGATAGAGCGTAGCGCGTGAGAAAGCACAGTATTCAAGGACTGTTTTGATCTTGATTAGGCGTAGAGCAGTCATGGTTAAAGCCTGTTTAGTTAACGCATCCAATTGATGCTCCCCGTTTTTACAGATTTTTCAGAATGAATGGTTTTTGCGATAAAAAATGCCTCTTTATCAGGGGATGAGGGATGGGGTTGTTCATTAACCTATTGTTAAATATGACGATATTTTTTGTCTTTTTTGTAACATTTTTATCTGATCATCAGATTTTTTACATGGTAATCTGATCATCAGATCTAAATTTGACAGTTTGAAGCTTGTCAGTGATCTGATGATCAGAAAATCATAAGGGGTTGGTAATGGCGTTAAAGCACATAAAATCGAGCGAACTTGATGATTCTTTTGAATTTAAGACTGATGATGAAGTGGAGGATTTCGAGGACGAAGAAAAGGATGGTGGATCTAAGGGTATTGATGAATCTTTAAAAGCTCGACGTAAAGCCAATATTGAGTATCAGAACACACGCAAAAAGCAGCTTGAAAAAATAGGAAGGAATCATATTCAACTTAGGCTTGATGATGAAATTTTTGAAAAATTAAGTGATTTGTGTGAGGTGCTAGGTTATAAGAGACCTAAGCCTCAAATGCACAATCTTGTTGAAATGTATTCGGTAATTTTTAAATATTTACTAAGAACTAGCGATGAAAGTTTTGGATATTCTCCGACTACTAGCCGATCAATTAAAACATTAGGTGTCTATAAGTATGTTGATCATCTTAGTAATGAAAAAATTGGCCGAAGGATGCTATTCTCGCAGAGCTAAAAAATAAGGGAGGCAAAATTTATATAAACAAAATTGGGGAAAACGCGGCCTATCAGGTAACGAAAAATTTCTTGAACGATTCTTTGATAAAAATAAAATTCTTAAACTACTTACAGAAATGGATGATGCTGTCTGAATATCAGACGGTAGTCATATTTTTGGAAGAAATGAGACTTTACTTTTAAGTCTCATTTCGTATATTCATCTAAGAGCATAATCAGTACACGTCTTTGCTCATGGGTTAATAGAGGCCATATCTGATCAAAACGATTTTTTAAATCGGCATCCTTGACTGGCACAAAATCTTGCTGGTTCTTAGATTCATTGTCTAATGTTGAAAAGCAGTCAATAAAAAACCAACTAATAGGTGTATTCAATTTAATAGCGATGTTAACAAGATGTGCCACATTGATCTTGTTTGTACCACGTTCATAGCGCGAGAGTTGCTGATGAGAGATATCGACAAGTTCGGCTAGGTGCTGAGCTGTTATCCCTAGCTCTTTACGTCGCATCTGAATGCTCTGTCCTACCTGTTTATCTGCAATATCTGAAGATAACTGAGCCATATACCACCAATCCAATTAATGTCTATAGATGGAAGTTTGTGGGCTTTTTGCTCTCGCATAAGCATCATCTATGGATTATAAATGTATTTTTGCTCTTCTATGGCTTTTGCCTGGAGTGCTGAACTGAGATATGAGGATTCATATGACTTTTACTGTAGTCATGCTCATCAAGGATGGTCCATGTTGATAAGGTCATGATTGAAGCTCTTAGTGGGCGTACGTAATGAAAAAACAAAAAATACTTATTATTGAATCACGCAGCGATCTGGATATTTATGATGAAAGATACGAGGGAAATACGCTTAAGAAGGTTTTGGAGTTACAGGGTGTATCTGCAAAATGTACTGAGGTAGTTAATGAGGGAATGCTAGTAAAAGCATTAAAGATAGCGCAACGAGAACACATTAAATATGTACATATTAGTGCTCATAGAGCGAGTGATGGTTTTATTTTAACAGATGAGGTATTTATTTCATGGAGGGATTTTGATCGTATAGTATGGCCTATATTAAGAGGAAAGTGTATTTGCTTTTCTAGTTGTTCAGTCGGTAGGGGCGCAGAACAATTATTTGATTCCCATAAGTCTTTTTGCAACGCGATTATTGGCCCCACAAGAGATATTACTTGGGGAGAGGGACTTGTTGCATATTCTGCATTTTATCATCGAGCACAGTCGTATGAGAAATCCTCCTTCCAGGATGTTCGAGTAATAAATCATATTGTTGGTGCGGGGACGTTCAAGCTCATAGAATCCCCATATATATCATCTACCTACACAATTGATGGTTTTCTCAAATATGTTTATTAGGTTTATAAATTAAGGGTGTCTCATGGTAAATATCATAAACAAAAAATCTTTATTCATTCTTTCAATGATGACTTGCAGTGCAAATTATGCTGCTTCTTTTGATTGTAATAAAGCCTCTTCAGATGTTGAAAAAATGATTTGCTCAGATCATAAGTTAAGTCGTTTGGATGATTATCTATCCCGAAACTATAAAATAGCTATGGGTCCTGATATGCCTGAAGGATCTAAATCTCAAATTAGAAAATCACAAATGGATTGGTTTGATAAAAGAAACGCTTGTACTGATACGCAATGTATAGAAAAAATGTACGCTAAGCAGATTGATTATCTCAGGAATGAATGTTTTGATCATCTTAGTGGTAGAACTGAATATATTAAATTTTCCGAAGCAATAGATAAGATACAGAGAGAAATAGATTCTAAAGAATATAACAGAACTCACAAGAAGCCTGAGGAAGTCATCAAGGAAATATCTGTCAAGAATACTAACAAAGTGCAACAATTAGGATTTAATAAAAGACAGTTAGAATCAACTATGTTTTTAGATGGGTTTCGGAGTTATTTTGAATACCATACCCTTAATGAATGTTTATCCTTGATTTTTGAGCTGTCTGATTTAATAACACTAGAAAAAATAACTTACAAAGATCATGTTGGATTTAAAATAAAAACTGCAGGGCGGCCTTATTCGGGGTTTATTTTTAGAGAAGAGAAAGGTGAGATTTATTTAACCGGTCTCGTGTCAGGCGATAAAATTATAGAGGCTACTACCGAAAGTGACATGCGAGAGCTTGCTCGTATATTCTTGAGCTATACAGGCTATGTTATTGATAATAATAACTCTAAGGATTTATGATGGGTCTTGTAATGAGAGATGCCTATTGTAACCTTCACATCTCAGGCTTATAATTTTATCTATACAAAAAATAGTGTTACATTTGAAGGCGATAATTAAATAGGTAGGTGTAATGGGGCCTGCCTATTTACTCAAAACTTACTTCGAATATAATTATATCTTAGCTTCTGGTAGATCTTTATTTATATAAGAGCGGTTGGAATAATGCACAGTAGATAGATAGTCAGATAACATATCCTGAGGTGGTATAGTATTATTTTTCTCACGAGCCCACCCATCATACGTTCGTACTTCAATAAATGGATTTGATAAACATTTTTGAATCCAACGCTCCTCTTTTCTATTATTCTTTAACTCCGAATCTCGCCCATAGATTAAAATTCCCCTTACTGCAAAAAATGGTGGTAAGTCATTATAAGACTTTAGTGGGACTAATATATCTCGAAAGGCATCTTGGTTTCTGGCACACCAACCCAGCCAATCTTCCACTTGTCCGTATGCGTGATTGAAATTTTGAGTAAAAGAACCATCTTTATTAAAGATTGATTTAGAAGGCTTTTCGATCTCAATAAGATAAACATATGTAGGTCCAGAACGAGGATTTACCCATGCAAAATCTGTAACAAAATCGACACCTAACGGAAGCTTAGCGATCAATACACTTGATAATGCATAGGCTGTGCCTATGATTGAAGCTGGATGTTTTTCGAAAAATTTCTGTACTGCGACTTCTTCGGGAACAGTATTAATTAATTTTATCAATTCATTCATTTAGATATCCATTGTCAGTCAAACTAATTGTGTGAGTTAATACTTACAATTAGCCGTTATAATGGTGCATGACCCTCAGTTCTCAGATCAATTTATGTTGTAAATCAGTACGTTCAACCATAAAAAACTAAGCAAAGTAATATGGTTTTGGTCTGATGGGTTTCAATATCTGCATTCGGGATAATATAATAAATGAGATGATCATAATTAAAAGTCAACCAACCATTTCACCGGAACTAATTTAATACCATTGCGCCACTCTGGCAACCCAACAACGCCATCAATGTCACCCCAGACTTCACGAGGTGCATGATCCAAAACGATCAGCTGAAGTTTCCCTTTCTCTTGGAGCACCACACTTCCCATTGCTTGAAATGCCCTTCTTACAGCTTCAACATCTTCGTCACGAAGTTTAGGATCATCTTCATTAGTAATGTTTTGAAGCTGAGTAGATTTAGGAAAATAGACCTGACTTGGTTGGTCAAGAATAAGGAAGCTGGGCACAGGATTGTTTTTTTGGCTTAAATAAAATTGATGGAGGGATAGTAAAACTGCCAAATGATAAGAGAGCCAATTTGAACCACTTCCTATCTCCGAAAGATAATCATCACGCTCATCCCCTAACACTTTTATTGTGAGATCGTTAATTTCTAAAGAAATTGGTGCGTTTGGGTCTTCAACATCTAGGCCCTGAAGAATATCGCCTGCTTTAGCGTTAATAACTCTTAATGCTTGGTTTTTACGCAATTCGATATCTTTTTCACGTAACTCTTTTTCTAAGGTCTGTACTATATCTTTGAGTTTTCTTACTTCTTCTACAAGTCCACTGTCACTGCCTAGTTTTCTATGTAACTCTAGCGCAGCTTCGACATTGCCGATGAAACGTTCAGCACGCCTAGTAGAAAACTGATGCTCACGTGCCTCCTTCGATCTGCTCGTTAAGGTTCGTTTACGTGACTGGATGGACCTTAAACGCTCAGTGGCGTTAGCCACTTCAGTAGTTACACGTTGTAACTCTCTATCAAACGCGGCTGGAACTTCCTTATGGGTATCAGCCCCTACCGCAGCCTCAACATCTGACAGTCGTTGGACAAGAGCTTGTAGTTTTTGCTTGGCAGAATCAGTATGACTACCACACATTGGGCAATCCGACTCATCATGCGCATTAGATAAAAGCCAGCCAGAAATTTTAAGCCTATCTCGTTGCATCAAAAGGGCATTTTCATATTGATGTACTCCAACTCGTAAACGGTTCATTTCCTCAAGACGGTGACGCAGCGTAGTTAGCTCACGAGAAACTAGTCGCTCTTCGCTTTCAAGAGTATTTAATTCGCTCAAAGCGTCTGAAATAGTTGTTACGGTTACCTTCAAAGCTAGATCGGTTCGTGAAATGACTTTTTCAAGATGCCTAATCATTTGCTCTCTGGATAACTGCTCCTGTGGTTTAGGAACCAAACCAAGTTCTTGAGCCTCACTATATTTAGATTTTAAATCAGCAAGCCATTGTGCTGATATATCTTGAGCATCTTTTAGCTCTCGTTCTTTGCGACGTAATAATAGGCGATTTCTATTCAGCTCAAACTGTTTAGCCATCAAATCAGATGTTATTGCGCCAAGGACATAGGGAAAAATCTTCCGCAATTTTTCCCTATGTTCATAGGTGTTAGTTTTGAAAAATAACACATCTGGATTGGCAACAACGTTTTGCGGCTGAAATGTGAAAGCAGCCAAATCACGAAAAGCTGGGCGACCATCAAATCCTGAGTTTTCATCACCACCTGAAAAGTCAAGATTAGAAAGATTAGCCAAATCATCAAGCATTCTCTTTACAGCAAATACGGTAGTGTTTTTTTTCAGACTACTGGGGATTGACGTAATCTTTTCGGCCTCTAGCACATACATATCTGTGGTGCTACGCTGGTTTCCTGGTTCTTTTCTAGCCAGTAGTTTTTCACCTTGCTCTGTCGCCACTACGATCCCAAACCATTCACAATATTTACGAATAGTTTTTACTGGAATTGAGCATGTATTGGCTCCTAAACAATAATCAATGATAGGGATGACTGCCGATTTCCCAGTGCGTGAGGCTCCGCTGATGACATTAACTTTGCCAAGTTCAAAACGAATGGTATGAGGCTTAAAATTTTTATTTCGTGGCCAGAGTATGATACCTCGAATCTGAAAATACATTAGAGTTTCACCTTTAACGTTGTCACAACTTCGTGAACCGAGAGTTCACCAAACCAAGAACCCAGTTTTTCTGCCAAATCTATCAATGCCTTCACTTCGTCCGGTAATCCTCTCGCCTTTGTTTTTGATAAAGGGATTACATTACCCTCATCTTGCAATCTGAGTAGATTACCCGCGACTGCAAGCTCAATTGATTGTAGGCTGAGCTGACGCCAACGAATTGAACGATCATGAATTTGGAACAGCAAATCCTGCTTAGATACTGATGAGTCACCAAACTTTGCTGCAAATGCCCGTAGTCCCGAACTTTTATAGGTTCGCTTCACAAAGTCAGAAGTCTCTTGATGCAGAATAATAGGAAGTACTAGAAAGAGAAATGGAAGAGGTGGGGGAGAACTTACGCGATGAGATTCGACATAACCGCAACAAAACCGCCATAGAATTGCAGCACCTAACGCAGGGTTTTGAACATTTTGGGCTTCTCTTGCCAGCATCTTATGCAACCTTTTTATTCTTCAACTTTAACTCATAGTTTGGATGCCAGCCTACGGCTAATTTATCAGCTAGGATATGATAGCAACCCGGGATAAAATGGCTTGGCGGAGACATGGCCTGAACTGGTGTGTCGAATTGCATACATTCAAAGTACAGTAGTTGGCCTTGATCCTGTTCTGATCTTCCTCTGTGAGTTAATTCACATATTCTCTGTTTATTCTTCCAAGTTCGCTGTAGTACAGCGTCCAAATCATCAAATGAGGTTTCGTCAATTTCTCCCCGTGCAGCCCAATCAGTTCGGTCGAATGAAGCCATTAAATAATCGCTTACAGCTCCGAGTAAGTCTTCATAAGGCAGATCGATAATCTCTAATTGTTGCACGAATTTATCAGGTAAATATTCCCGAGAGACCTCTTCTACGGGAGTCTGAGCGCGGCTTGAAAGAACCATCTGGCGATCTATTTTCTGAACATATGCTTTGTACCAGATGTAAAAATCATCGCGGGCAATGACTGCAGGTTTTTCTGCCTCTAGAAGCATATCGATGTGGCGTTTTACTTTTCCGCAAAGGTAATTAGTGATATCGCTAACCTTTGAAGGCGATACAGGATGGCTTCGCACACATGCTTCAAGATCTGCTTGTGGGCTACCACTGCCAAGCGTCAGTTGGAAGTTGCAAATAAGTCTTTGTAGAATTTTTTGGTCTGTAGTGAAGACTTTTTCGACGTATTTGGAAATTTCTTTCGAGATGTCATCCTTCAAAGTGAAGTGTGGTGAATCTCCCCATAATTCTGTTCGGGCATGGGTAATGGCTTCTTGGGCATCCTCTGGTGTTTTAGCTTCATTAAACTTTTTAACAATACTCCCTTCAACTGGACGCGATACATATAGCTCAAAAATGGCTTTTTCCACTTCGAAGCCTGGGGATGTAGCAAGATCAATCCAATTAGAAAGTGTTTTCCATAATGATTTCGCACGATCAGCTGCGGGATTAGCTGTAAGAGCGCTTTTGCTTTGAATGAATCTGATATCGCCTGAATCATTCTCTTAGGCAACGTCATCAAGTACCTCCAAACTGCAAAGACTACCCTCAGGCGCTTGAAGCAACAAATGAGTGAGCAGTGTAAATTGAAGGCTGTACCCTAACGCTTGACCAGGAACCTCAGTTTTACGCTTGGGCTTAGATTGACTATTCTTTTTTGAAATTGCCATATGGTTCCATCCAAAATAAAAGTGCAGTTTCACCCTTTTGTACATATTACAAGAAGATAATGATGAAAATCTATACTATCAACCAGAATTCTGTTCAAGTTCACATTCGAAACCATTGTCTTGAAATATCTAGTCTTTTTAACAAAAGCTGGGGCAGTCTCCTTTATGCGATAACCTTTCTTAGTAACATCATGTTATAGACTTCATCTCTTTCCAGAGATACGAGCAAGTTACCGGTCTATAAATAATCCTGCCAGTCCCTCTGCTCTCATTAGCCTTAATCCGTTTACAGCACTGATGATGTTCAGGTAATCCCTTTAACTTTGGTGAGCGGTCTTTACGGCACAGGCGACGTAAAGGGGTAATTTTAGGGGCCTGACCCGCATCATTTCATCCCAATGGCTTAAAATGGTCGTTTAGTTCCTAGCCGCAGAGGCTGAGCGTGGCGCATTCTTGAACGAACTAGTGAAGTATGGGTTGCTGCAATGACTTCAGGTGCCTGGTTCGTCAAGAAGCCCCATCCAGAGGCAGCTTCGGCTATATCCTTGATTTAGCAGGGACTACCTTTAAGGCAGTATCAAAGAAAATAGGCATATCAAGACCAACATATTTTCGGCTGAAACGACGGTTTACAGCTGAAAATAAAGAGGTATTATCGGTGATTTAATATTCAGGGAGAACAAAAATGGATGCTGCATTACTTGATATGATGCACTCAGGCAGGAACAAGTACTGGGCGGAAACAATGGTTAATCTAGAGGCCAGAAAGCTTATCAATACAGCTAATACGCTGTCTGCTTTCCACCTGAGTGATAGCCTGACCCGAATGAAGTTTGTCCAAGAAATAAAAGAGTTTATTGAGCTGCAGTTCGCCACGGCCAGGAGCGCAAAATCTGATGAAGAGTGCATGGCCTGTATAAAAAATCTTAGGACAGAGATCGAAAACCTTGAAGAACAGGGGCGAATGCTACGTACGAAAGCTGCTAAGCTTTACGCCAAAGTGGAGTTCGTCCGGGAAAATAACAAAATTGTGGGTTACGTAATTTCTGCTGTGAACGTAGTGCTTTCGGGAGCAGAGATAGCTTTAGGAACAACGTTACTTGCCAGCGCTAATCCATTGGGTTTGTTGGCTGGAGCAATACTTGTTGTGGATGGATTTAATGGCCTAAGCAAAGAATTTAGCCATCAAGTGCTTCATGATTCTACATCTGAAGGGTTTGCTGCTAATGCAGCTATGGCTACGGCTGAATTTATGGGGTTTAGTTCTAAAAGTGGATTAGGCGTATATAAATCAATCTCACTTGTTGCTAATGCTTACAGCATATTTGGTTTAATAAGGAAGCCTGGATCATGGAGACTGTTTCGCTACATACCAGTCGATTATTACAGAAAAGTCAGTACATTAAGCAGGCCAAAACTAACCATGAAAATAGTTGGATACGGCGTGAAGGCAAAAGTTATTTTTGATCTGATGACAATTACTGATCGCCCTCAATCCTAGACGCATATTGTTTATACCGCCAAGCTTTAAATGCGAGTTTGGCGGGCGCCAAATACCAGATAAAAGGTAATCCTACAATCAACGAAAAAGCCAGAGATAGTGTGTTATTTTTCGTCGATAAAACAGATGTAAAAATCAGGATTATGAAAGCAACAATAGTTATCCACTTAGCTACATTAAATCGTTTTGCTAAATCATGAATCACTTCATCAAGAGTTCCCCCAAAATCTTCCACATTGCTTTTAATTTTCTGAAGATCTGTATGGCTGAAGCCGGACTCTAGCAATGTCTTTTCGCTAACTTTCATGGTTCTTTATCCTTAAAACTCACCAGAACATCAAAGGTAAGTTTACCTGAAATCGGACGATAAATCGCCACATACAACCTCAGTTTTTATATTGACTTTTTTATATTTAAAACAATAACTTATGTAGTTGCAGTGGTTTTTACACAATTGGACGTTAAACCCCGTTACGTACTTGTGCATTTTATGCAACCCCATGTCTTAAAGGTATCGCGATACAATATGAGACTATATAAAACAAAAAAGACCATGATTTACAATGGTCTTTTTATGACTTAGTGAGACAACGCGAGATCGCGTGAAACACTACTCGATATTCTGAATCTGCTCGCGCATTTGCTCAATCAGTACCTTGAGCTCAATTGCTGAATTCGTCACCTCAGCATTGATCGAGTTAGATGCCAGAGTGTTCGACTCGCGGTTGAACTCCTGCATCATAAAGTCGAGGCGGCGACCTACGGCTTCTTTCTTCTTCAGAATGTTGTAGGTCTCTTTAACGTGCGCTTCCAGACGATCCAGCTCTTCAGCGACGTCAACGCGCTGCGCCATCAGCACCAGTTCTTGTTCCAGGCGGTTGTTTTCCAGCTGAACTTCCGCTTCTTCCAGTTTGGCAACCAGGCGCTCGCGCTGCCACTGCAGCACTTCTGGCATATGCGTGCGCACTTTTGCCACTTCGGCGCTGACCCCTTCAAGGCGCTGCTCAATCATCGCTTTCAGCGCCTGGCCTTCGGTTTCGCGGGCAACGATAAAGTCATCCAGCGTGCTGTCGAGGGCGGCAAGAATTTCAGCGGCAATCGCGTCCAGATCCTGCTCACCGGCGGCCATCACGCCAGGCCAGCGAAGAATATCAACCGGGTTGATTTCGCCTTCATCGCTCTGCATTTTGACCCAGTTCGCCGCATTGACGAGCTGTTTCGCCAGTTTTTCGTTAAGGATGAGTTCGCCCTGCGCGCTGGCATCAGGCTCAAAGCGCAGATTACATTCCACTTTGCCGCGCGTCAGACGGGTACGGATACGCTCACGTACCACCGGCTCAAGGCTGCGGAACTGCTCCGGCATACGGAAATACGTTTCCAGGTAACGCTGGTTTACCGAGCGCATTTCCCATGTGGCGCTACCCCAGCTACCCTTGATTTCACGCCGGGCGTAGGCGGTCATACTGCGGATCATAGACATTCCCGTTTTTAAAGGAGAGATGGGGGGATTATAGCTTTCGGGGGCTTCTCAGGATAGGAATAAGCGTCCTTTATCCGTATAATGCGCAGCCACATTCGTTTCAAGCCGGAGAATTCATCATGCGTCCAGCAGGTCGTAGCGCCAATCAGGTGCGTCCCGTCACTCTGACCCGTAACTATACAAAACACGCTGAAGGCTCCGTTCTGGTTGAGTTTGGTGACACTAAAGTGCTGTGCACCGCCTCCATCGAAGAAGGCGTTCCGCGCTTCCTGAAAGGCCAGGGCCAGGGCTGGATCACGGCTGAATACGGCATGCTGCCGCGTGCGACCCATACCCGTAATGCCCGCGAAGCGGCAAAAGGTAAGCAGGGCGGTCGTACCATGGAAATTCAGCGTCTGATCGCGCGTGCGCTGCGCGCCGCTGTTGACCTGAAAACGCTGGGCGAATTCACCATCACGCTGGACTGCGACGTCATTCAGGCTGACGGTGGTACCCGTACCGCCTCCATTACCGGGGCCTGTGTAGCGCTGGCGGATGCCCTGAATAAACTGGTTGCGGCCGGTAAGCTGAAAACGAATCCAATGAAAGGCATGGTTGCAGCGGTCTCCGTGGGTATCGTTAACGGTGAAGCGCTGTGCGATCTGGAATATGTCGAAGACTCTGCCGCTGAGACCGATATGAACGTGGTCATGACCGAAGACGGTCGTATCATTGAGGTGCAGGGTACCGCAGAAGGCGAACCCTTCACCCACGAAGAACTTCTCACCTTGCTGGCTCTGGCCCGAGGGGGAATTGAATCTATTGTAACGACGCAGAAGGCGGCGTTAGAAAATTGATTTTAAAGGCGACTGATGAGTCGCCTTTTTTTTGCCTGTAAGACAGAAAAGACAAAGGAGCGAATCCATGAAACCGTATCAGCGCCAGTTTATTGAGTTTGCGCTTAACAAGCAGGTTCTTAAGTTTGGCGAGTTTACGCTGAAATCCGGGCGCAAGAGCCCCTATTTCTTCAATGCCGGGCTGTTTAATACCGGGCGCGATCTGGCATTGTTAGGCCGTTTCTATGCCGAAGCGCTGGTGGACTCCGGGATTGATTTTGACCTGCTGTTTGGCCCGGCCTATAAAGGCATTCCGATTGCGACCACCACCGCGGTAGCGCTGGCGGAACACCACGATCGCGACGTGCCGTACTGCTTTAACCGCAAAGAGGCCAAAACTCACGGTGAAGGCGGGAATCTGGTCGGCAGCACGCTGCAGGGCCGCGTGATGCTGGTGGATGATGTGATCACCGCGGGCACGGCGATCCGTGAATCGATGGAGATTATTCAGGCTAACGGGGCGACGCTGGCTGGCGTGCTGATTTGTCTGGATCGTCAGGAGCGGGGTCGCGGCGAGATCTCCGCCATTCAGGAAGTGGAGCGTGATTATCATTGCTCAGTGACGTCAATCATCACCCTGAAAGACCTGATTGCGTACCTGGAAGAGAAGCCTGAGATGGCTGACCATCTGGCGGCGGTACGCGCATACCGGGAAGAGTTCGGGGTGTAATTGTATTGCCCGGTGGCGCCAGCTTTACCGGGCAATACAACCCCAGGCCGGATAAGGCGAAGCCGCCATCCGGCAACGATGTTACTGTAACTGAGCAGCCACTAGCGGCCAGCGGGCGTCAAAATCGTCCGTTGGGCTGTATTTGAACTCGCTGCGGACAAAGCGGGAGAGCATCCCTTCGCAAAACGCCAGGATCTGGCTCGCCAGTAGCGTTTCATCCGTGCTGTAACCTTCACCTTCACGCATTTTCTTCTCGCGCAGTACCTGGCGCAGTTGCGCTTCAATACGCTCGAAAAGCTGATTAATGCGGCCCTGCAGTCTGTCCTGCTCGAACATCAGCGCGTGGCCGGTCAGGATACGGGTTAAACCTGGATTGCGTTCACCAAAGCCCAGGATTAACAGCACAATCAGACGCAGACGCGCGGTGGTGTCTTTTTCGTCTTTCAGGATCAGGTTGATGCGTGTGATCAGGCTGTCTTCAATAAATTCGATCAGGCTGTCGAACATCCGGGTTTTGCTCGGAAAATGACGATACAGCGCCGCTTCAGACACGCCTACGGAGGCGGCCAGTTTGGCGGTGGTGATGCGTTGGCTACCATCGCTGGATTCAAGCATCAGCGCCAGAGATTGAAGTATTTCTTCGCGACGATTCCTTTTCGCGGTTTGTTTTTCTGCCATGTTACAAAATACCCCTGAAAATAAGCACTTGTCAGGCTGGCATCCACACAGCGACCGCAAACTGACGTTTGCGGTTTGTTATGACGTTATGGCGCTGTGAGATGCGTGTCTGTCGGGCGGTTATTTGCGCCCGGAATGGCCGAAGCCGCCTTCGCCACGGTCGGTGGCATCAAAGTCTGCCACCAGGTTAAATTCTGCCTGTACCACCGGTACAAAGACCATTTGCGCAATACGCTCACCCGGTTCAATGGTGAAACTGTCCTGACCACGGTTCCAGACGGAGACCATCAGTTGACCCTGGTAATCGGAGTCAATCAGGCCCACCAGGTTACCCAGCACGACGCCATGCTTATGGCCGAGGCCAGAACGCGGCAGGATCACCGCCGCCAGAGACGGGTCAGCAATGTGAATGGCCAGGCCAGTCGGCACCAGGGTGGTGGCACCCGGCGCCAGTTCTACGGCGTCATCGAGACAGGCGCGCAGGTCAAGTCCGGCAGAGCCGGAGGTGGCATAGGTTGGCAGCGGGAATTGCTCGCCAACACGCGGGTCCAGAATCTTAACGTCGATTTTTTTCATCATAACGGGTAACGATCTCGTCGAGTAATTGTTGGCCCAGGAGTTCCTTGCGCTCAAGCGGTAAGACTTTATCTCCATCCTGCCAGAAAAGGTGCAGTGCGTTGCTGTCGCTGTTAAATCCTTGTGTGGCCAGCGATACGTCGTTCGCGCAAATCAAATCGAGGTTTTTGCGGGTACGTTTTTGCCGGGCATATTCTTCCACATTATTTGTTTCTGCGGCAAACCCAACAACGTAAGGACGGTGGCTTTTTAGTGCGGCGACACCGGCAACGATGTCCGGGTTTTTCACCATTTTTAGTGTTAATTCATCACCTTGCTTTTTAATTTTCGCCTCGGCGATGGTCTCGGCGCGGTAATCTGCGACGGCCGCACAGCCGATAAATATTTGCTGGCTTTGCGCATGCGCCTGCACGGCGGCTTCCATCTCCTGTGCGGTGGTGACGTCAATTCGCGTGACAAACGCAGGCGTAGGCAGCGACACCGGGCCACTCACCAGCGTCACGTTCGCACCGCGTTTTGCTGCCGCGGCCGCAATCGCAAAGCCCATTTTGCCGGAGCTGTGGTTGGTGATATAGCGCACGGGATCCAGCGGCTCACGCGTTGGGCCTGCAGTAATCATGATGTTGAGATGTTGCAGATCGTTGACAGGCGAAAAATGCGCGGCGGCCATATCGACAATGGTTAGCGGGTCAAGCATACGCCCTGGGCCAACGTCACCACAGGCCTGGCTGCCGCTGTCCGGCCCCCAGATCAGCAGGCCGCGCGAGGCCAGCGTCGCCAGATTATGCTGAGTCGCCGCGTTGCGGTACATCTGCTGGTTCATGGCAGGCACAACGGCAACAGGCGCAGGTGTGGCCAGACAAATGGTGGAGACCAGGTCGTTTGCCATACCGGCGGCCACCCGGGCGATTAAATCCGCGGTGGCGGGGGCAAGGATAACCAGGTCAGCCCATTTCCCTAGCTCAATATGGCCCATCGCGGCTTCAGCGGCCGGATCAAGCAGACTGTCTGATACCGGGTACCCTGAAACCGCCTGCAGGCTCAATGGAGTGATAAAGGCTTTACCGCCTTCGGTTATCGCGACCCGCACATCGGCCCCGCGCTCGCGCAGACGACGCACCAGCTCTGGCGCTTTATAGGCAGCAATACCGCCGCTCACGCCAAGAACGATTTTTTTACCGGCCAGGCTCATCATGATTCTTTCCTGTTGGGTTTCACCAGAGAGCGGGCATTTTATCACAATCCCTAAAACCGGGTGATGTTGTCCTTCGGGCTCTTTGCGAGGCGCTACGCAAGAACGCAACGTGGCCGTCGAGCGGCTGGCTGGCCTGTGGCAGCATGAGGTTAAAAAAGGAGAAAGAGCATGGAAGACGAGGATGAGCAGCTGCTGCCGCGCGAAAAGCTGCTGCGCAATGGCGTCACTCTGTTAAAAGACGATGAACTGCTGGCGCTCTTTTTACGTACCGGCACGGCAGGAAAAAACGTCTTTACGCTGGCAAAAGAGCTGATCGCGCATTTTGGTTCACTGTATGGGCTGTTGACCGCCGATCTGGCGCAGTTTAAGCACGTCGAGGGGATCGGCGTGGCGAAATATGCCCAGTTACGGGGCATTGCCGAACTTGCTCGCCGTTTTCACAATGTTCGTATCGAGAAGGAAGAGCCGATCCTGACCCCCGTGATGACGCGCGAATTTCTGCAAAGTCAGTTAACGGATGCCGAACGTGAGATCTTTATGGTGATCTTTCTCGACAACAGAAACCGGGTGCTGAAACATAGCTGTCTCTTTGCGGGCACATTAAGCCATGTTGAGGTGCATCCGCGTGAAATTGTGCGGGAAGCGATAAAAGTGAATGCAGCGGGCGTGATCCTCGCGCATAATCACCCCTCTGGCTGTGCACAACCAAGCAGAGCTGACAAAGAGATCACCGAACGCATTATCAAATGCTGTCAATTCATGGACATTCGTGTGCTGGACCATCTGATAATTGGCCGCGGAGAGTACATTTCTTTTGCAGAACATGGCTGGATTTAGGCTATTTCTCGCGATCCATCGGGATCTTTGTCTGTTCGGGACTTGAGCACACCGCCGAGTCAGCGTATACTACGCCACCTTTGAGAATCTCGGGTTTGGCATTTGGGCCTGGCAATCGAGAGTTCACTTAGAACTATGCGATGACCGGGCTGTAAAGCCTGACGAGGCGCCGATACCCCATACGAAGCTCGAGCTAATTTGATTTTTGGAGAATAGACATGTCCCGAGTCTGCCAAGTTACTGGCAAGCGTCCGGTGACCGGTAACAACCGTTCCCACGCACTGAACGCGACTAAACGCCGTTTCCTGCCGAACCTGCACTCTCACCGTTTCTGGGTTGAGAGCGAGAAGCGTTTTGTCACCCTGCGCGTATCTGCTAAAGGTATGCGTGTAATCGATAAGAAAGGCATCGATACAGTTCTGTCTGAACTGCGTGCCCGTGGCGAAAAGTACTAAGTACTTAAAGAGGAAATAAATCATGGCTAAAGGTATTCGCGAGAAAATCAAGCTGGTTTCTTCTGCTGGTACAGGTCACTTCTACACCACCACGAAGAACAAACGTACTAAGCCGGAAAAACTGGAACTGAAAAAATTCGATCCAGTTGTACGCCAGCACGTACTGTACAAAGAAGCTAAAATCAAATAATTTTAGCCTCCTTGTATCGAAAAACCCCGCAACTGCGGGGTTTTTTGCATTCTGCATCTCAACGGAGGAACCATGCCTGAATTACCTGAGGTAGAGACCAGCCGCCGCGGCATTGAGCCCCATCTGGTCGGAGCGACGATTCTTCACGCCGTTGTCCGTAATGGACGTTTGCGCTGGCCGGTGTCCGATGAGATCCATGCCCTGAGCGATAAACCCGTCCTGAGCGTGCAGCGCCGGGCGAAATATCTGCTGCTGGAACTGCCCGACGGCTGGATTATTATCCATCTGGGAATGTCCGGCAGCCTGCGCATTCTTACCGAAGAACTGCCTGCGGAAAAGCACGACCACGTCGACCTGGTGATGAGCAACGGTAAAGTGCTCCGTTATACCGACCCACGACGCTTTGGCGCGTGGCTGTGGGCCAAAGAGCTGGAAGGGCATAACGTGCTCGCGCATCTGGGGCCAGAGCCGCTCTCAGACGCGTTTAACGCCGAATACCTGAAAGCGAAGTGCGCGAAGAAGAAAAGCCCGATTAAGCCCTGGCTGATGGATAACAAACTGGTGGTCGGCGTGGGGAATATCTATGCCAGCGAATCACTGTTTGCCGCCGGGATCCATCCCGATCGGCTGGCCTCTTCCCTCTCCGCTCAGGAGTGTGAACTGCTGGTCAGAGTGATTAAAGCGGTACTGCTGCGCTCGATTGAGCAGGGCGGAACAACCCTGAAGGACTTCCTGCAAAGTGATGGCAAGCCGGGCTATTTTGCACAGGAGCTGCAGGTGTATGGTCGTAAAGGCGAACCCTGCAGAGTCTGCGGCACGCCGGTGATTGCCACGAAGCACGCCCAGCGCGCCACATTCTACTGCCGTCAATGCCAGAAATAGCGCTACTTTAGCTTTTCCATCAATGCCTGGTGGACGTTATCCGGCAGGAAATGGGTCACATCGCCGTGATGACGCGCCACCTCTTTTACCAGCGTGGAAGAGATAAACGACCACTCTTTGGAGGGCATCAGGAATACGCTCTCCAGCTCTGGCATCAGATGGCGGTTCATGTGCGCCAGCTGCATCTCATACTCGAAGTCTGCCACCGCGCGCAGACCGCGGATAAGAATGTTTGCCTGCTGAGCGCGGGCGAAGTTCGCCATCAGATCGCTAAACCCGACCACTTCAACATTCGGCAGGTGCGAAATGGCATCGGTAGCCAGCTGCACGCGCTCGTTCAAATCAAACATCGGTTTTTTGCTGGGGCTGGCGGCAATCGCCAGGATCACCTTGTCGAACATGCACGCCGCACGGGTGATGATATCAAGATGACCGTTAGTGATCGGATCGAAGGTACCCGGATAAATCGCTTTTGTGCTCATGGCTCACGTTTTCTTAGAGTAGCCGCGGCAGAGCGCCCACAGCTCGGTGTATTTGTTGAAAGTATACTGGGCATTCACCACCGCCAGTAACCACCCCTGTTTACCGTCCAGTATGCCGCCACGCAGCAATAGCGTCTTCAGAAACGCCCCCAGCGTGTGGGTGAAGATTCCGGTCAGCGTGGTCTTTTTACCGCGCTGGTGACGCTCCTGCGCCCATGCGGTGGCGTAGTTAAGCTGTTTACGCTGGAAGCTGGCGAAATCCCGACAGGTCAGGTGCAGCAGATCGCCCGTCAGGGAGATCACTTGCGCGCTACCGCAGTCCAGAGATTCATGGACCAGGTTGTCGTTGTACTGGTAACGTTCGCGCTCGTAGAGGCGCATCACACGGTCTGGATACCAGCCGCTGTGGCGCATAAACCGGCCGAGGAAGTAGTTGCGGCGGGCAATGCTGTATACCGCGCCAGGCTGAGGCGAGGCAAGCACCGCCTGAATGGCCTGCTGAAGTTCTGGCGTGACGCGCTCGTCAGTATCGAGCATCAGGACATAATCGCCCGTGGCGTATCCCTGCGCGCGCTGGCGCTGGATGCCATAGCCTTGCCAGTCCGTGTCGATAAAGACCCTGGCGCCCGCTGTTCGGGCAACGTCTACCGTGTTGTCCGTGCTGCCGGAATCGAGCACGACAATTTCGTCAGCCCAGGCAACGGAGGCCAGGCAGTCCGGAAGCAGGTCGGCGGCGTTTTTGGCGATCATCACGACCGACAGACGCGTTGACATTAGTGGCTCCGCTGAGGCAGATAAGGTTGCAGAAGTTGCAGCAGACGGGTGAGTGCGCCCTGGTTCTGATGCAGCACTTCGACGGCATGGCGACCGTACCACAGGCGGTAATCTTCGTCAGTCAAAAGGGTCGAGACCTCTTTGACCACGGAGTCCGCATCGGTCACGGTGATTAAACCCTCGGCCTGCTGCAATTTCGCGCAGATATCTTTGAAGTTAAACGTGTGTGGACCCATCAGCACCGGAATGGCATGCGCTGCCGGCTCCAGCGGGTTATGGCCGCCGCGCGCCACCAGGCTGCCGCCGACAAAGGCCAGATCGGCAATGCCGTAGAGCAGCATCAGCTCGCCCATCGTATCGCCAATCACCACCTGGGTACTGCCGGAAGGGATCTCACCGCTGCTGCGCAGGGTGTAGCTGAAACCGCCTTTCTGCACCATTTCGCGGGCATCTTTAAAACGTTCGGGATGGCGTGGAACGAGGATCAGCAGTAAATCGGGGAATTTTTCCAGTAGCTGACGGTGAGCCTGCAGGATAATGGCCTCTTCGCCATCATGGGTGCTGGTTGCAATCCAGACCTGACGACGCGGCGCCCACTGGCGACGCAGGGTGATTGCACGAGCAGCAAGTTCAGGGGTAACAGAAATATCAAATTTCAGGCTGCCCGTTACCGCGAGCTGGTTGCGTTTGAGCCCCAGAGAGACAAAGCGGGCGGCGTCTTCTTCGTTTTGCGCGGCAATCAGCGTAATTTTGCCGAGCAGACGACGCATAAATTTACCCAGCTTGCCGTAGCCTTTCGCCGAGCGCTCTGACAGGCGCGCGTTGGCAATCACCAGCGGAATTTTACGGGCATGCAGAGCGGAAATCATGTTCGGCCACAGTTCGGTTTCCATCACGATCACCAGTTTCGGGCGAACGGTATTCAGGAAACGATTCATGGCGCAGGGCAGATCGTAAGGGAGATAGACGTGATGAACGTCTTTGCCAAAAGCGGATAACGCGCGCTCCGAGCCGGTCGGCGTCATCGTCGTGACGGTGATCGGCAACGACGGATAGCGGTGACGCAGGGCGCGAACCAGCGGGATCGCCGCCAGCGTTTCACCGACAGAAACGGAATGCAGCAAAATACCGTCCGGTGCGACTTTATTGCGGCAGAAGCCATAGCGCTCAGCCCAGCGTTTACGATACGCAGGCGCTTTACGGCTACGAAGCAACAGTCTCAGCCACACCAGCGGCTGAATGATGTAGAGCAGAGCGGTATACAACAATTCCAAGCGATTATCCGTTTTTTTAGTTTCGGCGGGCAAATTCTAAGCATTTGGGCCGTCTAAAGCTATCTCTTTGGTGTTTTTAGGCATCCATTTGCCTGCGTTACGTTCATTCGCAGATAAAAAAACGGGCAATCGCTTGCCCGTTTATGATGCTTCAGATTAACGCTCCGCTTCGGGAAGCGCATTCAGATGGTAGGTTACGCGCTCCGACAGGCCGCGGATATCACCGCCGGTGATGAAGAAGCTGTCATCTTTTTGGTTAGGGTTGCTGACGTCGTAGCCCAGCATCTTGTTGATAAGCGTCGCCACCTGGTAATGGTTCAGCGGCATCTGCGGGCTGATCTCCTTCATGGCGTAAGCTGGATCGTTGCTGAAGTAGAGGAACGGTACCTGAGCAATTGGCATTTCTACAACCGAGTGGCCAAACAGACCGTTATCGCCCACGCGTTCTCCGTGATCGGAGGTGATAAACACCAGCACCGGCAGTTTGGATTTTGCCAGCGCGGTGCGAATCGCGGACGCGAGTTCTTTGTCATACAGGCGGACCGCATCGTCATACTCATTTTTCTTCTGCGCCACATCATCACTCAGACGCGGCGTAGAGAACTTCGCGAAGCCCTGCGGGATATTACGCTCGTACGGGATATGTGGAGCACGGCTGTTGAGCACCATCAGGAACGGTTTGTTCCAGTCCAGCGTGGCCTTTTCCACGGATGGCGTCAGAACAACGTCCGCGCCGACATCCGGTGCCGGGCGGATCTGGGTATCTTCCCATAGATCAATATCATGAATACCAATCCAGTTGCTCAGCCCTTCCAGTCCCTGGGCGGAGATAAAGGCGGTCTGATAACCCTGTTTTTTCGCGTTGGCAAAGATATTGGTAGATTTAGATTTATAGGCCCCGTAGTTATCCGGTTCACGCAGGTTGTTCACCAGCATTGGAATAGCCACACGCGTGGACACCGCGTTGGAGACAATCAGTCGGCCTGTACCCTGATACTGCTGCAGCAGCGCTTTCAGCTCTGGCGTGGTATCTCGCTCGTAGCCCAGGGCGCTGACGTGATGCGGGTTAAGGCTCTCACCAATCGCCAGAATAATGGAGTATTTACCGGCGTGCGTTCCCGCAACAGGGGTGACCTGGTAAGGGTCGTAATGGGTCAGATTCTGGTTTTCACCCGACATCGCTTCCGGGATCAGGCGAATAGCGCTGAAGCTCATCGCGGACAGGCCGTTACGCAGCAGGGAGTGGCGCAGGTCCGGGTTGAATTTGTACATCTGCCCGTCGACCGCTTTGTAGAACTGGCCGACAAACATCACGACGATGGCAAGCAGGCAAGGAAGCGCAATCCATTTGTGCCAAAGCGGCGCCAGACGACGCGCAAAGACCAGCGCAAAGACGATGGCCACAATCATGATGGCGAAGTAGATGCCCAGTGAGCCCAGACTGTCTGTGATCCCGCTGGCAATGTCTTTTGTTTCCACGAACGCCAGCCAGACTTCACTTGGGCCATAGAACTGACCGTAGAACTGGTAGTACACCGCTTCCGAAATCTGCACGATAAACGTGACGGCCAGCAGCAGGCGAGTCAGGAAGAAACGCGCACTGGCAGCAGCCAGCAGAGAGATGATCAGATACAGTGAGATATCACCGGATTTCGGCTGATAGACATGATCTTTCAGCAGAATGATGATTTCTGAGAGCGAAAACAGCAGCAGGAATGCCAGCGTCAACCCCAGGGTACGCAACAGATTACCGCGTGGGGTGAACGAAGAGGATGAAGTTGTTTTAAACATGGAAGGACTCGATTCCGATCAGAACTTTTTAGTCAGCGGGCGAATGACTTTACCAAAGCCAAAGCGCAGTGCGCGAACCACCGTAGGGCGATTGTGCAATCCTTTACGCCAGATATCCTCAAACAGGGCGTACCAGCGTGCAGCGACCGCTTCACGGGAATAGACCTGGAGACGTTTTTCACCCTGCTCGCGCATCTGACGATACAGTTCAGGGGAATTTTTCAGCCGCATAATGGCATTGAAGGCTTCATCAGGGGTTTTGGCGATCAGGTAGTCCAGCTCACTCTCGCGGATTGCACGGTAAGAGGGCTCGTCGTCGCAAACCATCACTGTTTTGCCCAGCCAGTTGTTAATGAGCTTACTGGCAGGCTTACGCGCCAGTTTGTGGTCGTGTGATTTGCGGAAGCTGATGCATACGTCCACGTCCTGGTAGTTTGTCCAGTTATCGAACGAGATGCGGAGCTCAATACCTTGTTCGGCAAGACGTTGCTTAAAATTCCCTTCGCGGTATTCGTCCGGGAAACTGTCCACACGGCCAAAGAACGCGACGGTTTTGATGGTCTCGTCGGTGCGCTCACGGGGTTTCACGCCCGGCTGTGGCCAGTAGGGAACGAAGATACGGTTGTTATGGTTATCCACTTCCGGGTTCTGGTCGACGACAACATCGGCGCCAATAACGGGAGGACGGTCCGCACGTGCGACCACGGTGAAGCCACGCCACGGCTTCACGCGAGAGCCAAAGTCGTCGTTATGCATCAGGTTAATGGCATCGGGCCTGCATTCAGAGCCAAACGAACACTCGATTGCGTCACCATAATAGTGCTTCAGCGCCAGTGTGGTCTGGAACGTCCAGCCACCGCGGCCGCCACAATAAAATCGCTCCGGAATATCGTCAGGATTGACATGGTTATCCAGAAGGGTCTGGAAATCTGCGTAGTTTTTAGCGATGAAATCCGCGCGGGAGACCGCGTGTAATTTAAGTTTGCTCATAATTTCCGTTAGCCAAGAATTTTTTTAAGACGGAAGTAGCGACGTCCCAGACGCCACCGTTGGCGGAGGCCGCGCGCATTTTGCCAGATCAGGGTCCAGATACCGCGATCGAAAAGCTCACGGGTGATCTCGCGTTTTTTGGCCATATCGTCAATGTTGTTAATGCTGTGCAGGATCCCCAGACCCTCTTTGGCGATTTGCCAGTGGCAGGCCGGCACGCGTTTCACCTGTTCCGGATAGCGCTTATTGATAGCGTCCAGCATCTCCAGAATCTTCATATAGTGGCGCGAGGAACGCATACGCGTATCGTCCGTGCCTGGGGTATGAGAAACGGAAGCGGAGTGGATCAGGTAATCGTAATAGACCTCATCAATATACTGCACGCGTCTGGCGGTGAGCAGCACTTCCGTCGTCCAGGGGATATCCTGATGACGCAGGCCGTGTTCAAAGCGAAAACCCTGCTCTTTAATAAAGGCGTGTCGATAGATATTCAGCCATGTCACGTGCAGGAACTTGCGGGATTCGAGCGCCATCTGCAGCCAGGTTGGGCCGTCTAGTACGCCTGTTGACGCGAGTTTATCTGAGGGGAAGATCTTCTTCGACGGGCGTCCGTCATCATAAATATAGGTGCCGTTGCAGGTCGCGACGTCCAGTTGTCCGGCAAGCGCAATTTCCAGCAAACGCGGATACATCCCCGGGTAGATGACATCATCAATATCCGGAAACGCGACGTAATCGCCCGTTGCCATGGCGAGACCGGTATTACGGGCCGCGGAGACACCGCCATTAGGCTGGTCAATAACCTTAAAAAGACTGAATTCACTGGCGTAGCGGGCGATGATATCTGCAGAACCGTCAGTTGAACCGTCATTAACAATAATAAGTTCCAGACCTGGCAGATTCTGTTTCTTAATGCTTTCAAAAAAAGCGCTCAGGAAATTTTCGCCATTATAGACGGCGACAACGAGGCTTAATTGAGGCGTTCCAGACATGCTTACTCCGTAATGTCATGCGGTGAGATGCGGCCGACGAGCTTTACAGTAACGTACAATGGCTTTTCGACAGCCGGCAGGCAAAAGAGTTCTGATGGATACCTGTGCGCCGGCATTTATGACCCCCGGCGCAAGGTACACGCGATCAGGTGGTTGTTTCTGTCTGTTTAGCGGGGCGTAATGCGCACATCCCAACCAGCAACCCGGTTAACAGCATATATTGCTCCAGGTAGTGATCTTTCAGATTGTGGTCGACCATGGTTCGCGAGAAGAAGCCAACCGTAAACAGCAGCAGGAACATCCCCACCATCGCGTTACCATGGCGGAACTCACGCCAGCCGATATACCAGCAGCCTGCCAGTAAAATCAGCCAGCCCGCGATGCCCGCAACGCCGTTCTGAATACCAAACTCAATCAGGCCATAGTGGCTGTGCGGGATATTAATGCGATTGTCCTGTGTGTCGCGACGCAATACGTAGCGGAAGGCTTCCTTGCGGGGCCCCATTCCCGCAGGATGCTCACCCACCAGTTTCCAGCCCTGATGGAAGAAGCTGGCGCGGCACCCGTTGGAGTGGTTCATTGGTCGGCCCAGGTCGTTCCTCGGTACCGTTCCGTTAGTTTTGTTGTAGCAAAAGCTGGTGAAGGGCGCGTTCCAGCCTGTTACCGCATCATCTTCCAGGCTTTGCCAGCGCGGATCGGTTTTAAAGGAGGCATAGCCCAGAAGCGCGGAAGCGATAATGATGCTCACAAGAATAGCGCCTGTGAGCACCACGCGACTGCGACGCATACTGTGCAGGCTGAGCAGAATGAAGGTGGAGAACAGGCTGCCGACCAGGCCGATCGTTCCCCAGCGGGTATCAACTAACGCAGTGCAGACAAGGTTACACAGCAGCATAAAGGCGAGGAACGGTGTCTTCAGGCGTAAGAAACGCTGATGCAGCAGACCGCGCGCAAGCAGTTCGGCAAGCAGGAAACCGGTGATCATATTGACCTGGAAGCTCATGCGCGTGCGGTTATAAACAATCCGCGTTTCGCCCCAGTGGATCACGCCGTCTCGCCAGTAAAGCCAGGCGGTATCAAGCAGGTGAATACAGACGACGCCCCAGAAAAAAAGGACGACGAGAGTAAAGAAACGGGCAGCCGATAAAGAGGGGAAGCGCTCCTGAATCACCGGTAATAACACCAGCCCCGCACAGAAAAGCAATACCGGACGTAACCACTGACCATCCCAGGTCGATACCATTTCTTTAATATCTGGCGCGACAAAAAAGCCGTTAATCAGGATAAAGAAAGTTAAGGCCCACAGTACAATAAGCACGAACTTAATTTTGTTTAAGTCCAGCGCTTTTCTCGCCACGGAAGAGCTAAAGAAAAGACCGAGCGCCACCACAATATTAGGATAAATCAGACCGTTACGATGAAAAGGGAGCTGATCGTTTGGGATTGGCCAGATAAAACATAAAGCCAGTACAGACAGGACTAAAAGACCTGTCAGGATGTTACGAGTATTTGTCATAATTTTGGTACTGGTAAAGGATCTCGGCGTTAATACCGGTTAGTTAACAATGCCATGCGCAAATTCCACTGATTTCGAATGGAATAAAAGCCTGAGAAAATTACCACAGAAGCCATAACTACAGAAGGACAATGTTTGTAAGCAAGATTAATCCGCCTGTGCATTACCGTAATACCCACGTATATAATCGGCAGTCTGAACAGCGCTTTCAGCTTAACGACAGGAAATGTATGCATATTGTTCACACTGAAGCAGACGGCGGCAAAGGCGGACAGCCTCTGCGCATTATTAACGAATCGCTAGGGATGATTCAGCGTGGCCATCAGGTGACTCTCCTGTGTCCGGAAACCGCGCCGCTGCACGCCCTGGCGCGCAATGCCGGGTTAACGGTGGTCACTATGCCGTTGAAGCGTAAGAACCTTAAAAACCTGCAGTTGCTGCGTCGCTGGCTGAAGGATAACCGACAGTCAATTGACGTCATTAACAGCCATAACTCTGCCGATACCTGGCTGGTGGCGCTGGCGAATTTGACGCTCTCCAGTCCCGTACCGCTGGTGAGAACCCGTCATGCGTCCGGCGTACCGCGTAACAACTGGACGACCCGCTGGCTGTTTCGCACGGCCTGCGCGCATATCGTGACCACCGGGGAGGCGCTGCGCCATCAGGTGGCAAATATTGGCGTGCCGATGTCCCAGAGCACGTCGGTGCCAAGCGGCGTTGATACGCAGCGTTTCCATCCGGGAGATAAGCACCAGGCCCGGGCTCATTGTGGTTTGTCTCAGGATGATTTCTGGCTGGGCGTGGTATCGCATTTGCGCCCGAACAAAGGCCATAGCGTACTGCTGCGCGCCCTGGCGAAAATCGACAATCCGCAGATCAGGCTGGCGATTGTTGGCGAAGGCCCGCACAAAGCGGCGCTGGAGCAGGAAATCACCGCCCTGGGGTTACAGCAGCGCGTAGTCATGGCGGGGCATCAATCCGATCCGGAACGCTGGTTCCCGGCATTTGATATTGCGCTCAGCCCTTCGCACGATATGGAAGGTGTCCCGCAGGGCGTGCTGCAATCGTTAGCCAGCCGCGTTGCGACCATTGCGACGGATGCGGGTGGAACGGGAGATGCGGTGATTAACGGGCAAACGGGATTGCTCATCGCGCAGCGCGACGAAAACGCACTGCACGATGCCATCCTGCAACTCTATGACGACTCAGCCCTTCGCGAGACGCTCGCGCAACAGGGATATGACTACCTGAGCACGCACTTTACCCGGGAATGTATGCTGGACGCGATGGAGAAAGTCTTCTCCGATGCGGTTCAGCGCAGCAAATCACGATAAAGCGCCTGTAGCTCTTTCGCCATTCTGTCCAGGGTGAAGGGCTCGGCAGTTGCACGCGCAGCGGCGGAGTAATCAACACCCTGTTCCCGGCCTTTCAGCCATAGCGAGATGGCCTGCTGGTAGCCTTCACTGTCCAGCGCATCACGCACCCAGCCGTTTTTACCCTCGGTAATCCACTCCGCCGCGCCGCAGCCGTGGCTGGTAAGCAGCGGTAAACCGCAGGCCAGTGCTTCCACGCAGACGTTCGGGAAGGGATCGTAGAGCGTCGGCAGGATAAGCGCATCCGCCGTGCCATACACTTCACGCACGTTGGCCACCGGCCCCAGGAATGTCACGCGTGAGGAAACACCCAATGTCTGCGCCAGTTTTTCAAACTTCCGTGCATGTTTATCGCGCCCGGCAACCAGCAGCCAGACGTCAGGATGCGCCACAATAGCACGCAGCGCGGTAGCGACGCCTTTACGGCTGAAGCCCGACCCGACATACGCCAGCACCGGTGCATTACGGGGAATACCCAGCGCATCGCGCTGCGAAAGGGCACGGACCTCAGGGCTAAACTGAACGGTGTCGACGCCGTTATAGATCACCGTCAGCTTGTCGTCCGGCAGTCCGAAGCGACGGGCGATATCATCACGCACCATCTTCGAATTACAGATCACTTTGCGCAGCTGCGGATGGGTAAACATCTGCGCCTCAGCCTGCAGAATGTAGCGGTGGTACCGGCTGAGCGACTGCGCCCAGCGCGCCAGCGGCGACAGAATGCGGCCATATTGCTCAAGCCAGGTGGCGTGAACGCCGTCGCCTGCCCGGAAGATGGTCGCTCCCGGTATGCGTTCGTGGCTTTGCACAATATCAAACTGCGCAAAATGCGCGGCAGCTTCGGTGGCAAAACCGGACTCGCGGGCGATGCGATTACGAAACGGCGGATTGACCGTCAGCGTTTTCCAGCCTGCGGCATCCTCCCACTGGCGGGCAATCAGCGTGACATCAAGCGACGTATCCTGCGCCAGCACGTTCAGCGCGCGCGAGACGAAACGTTCTGCGCCACCGTTGGGGTTGTGGGTCTGTCGGACAATCGCCAGCTTCATGCAGGGGTTTCCGTTTCGAGGAGCATCGTATCGATGGCGCTCAGCACCTGCTGCGGGGTGATGGCGGTAATGCAGTCTGAGACACCGCTGTCTCCGCAGCCCGCTTTGCCGCACGGCTGGCAGGTGAACCCGGCGACAATCACACGGTAGTTCACCCCCCACGGCGCCCACTTAATGGCGCCGGTAGGGCCAAAGATGGCGACGGTTGGCGTACCGACGGCGCTTGCAAGGTGCATCGGCATAGAATCGACACCGAAGTACACCCGCGCGTGCTTCATGAGCGCGCCCAGCTCTTTCAGGTTCAACTGACCGCTTAAATCAAAGACCGGCTGGGTGAGCGCAGCGCGCAGCGCGTCCATGTAGGCCTGCTCTTCTTTTGACGGCGCGGCGGAGAGGATAATCGGCAGGCCGCGCGCCGCCAGGTTATCAATGGTCGCTGCCAGCTTGTTGATATCCCAGGCCTTAAACATCCAGCGCGAGGTCGGGTGAACCAGAATGTAGGATTTACTCGCAAGTCCAAAACCGGCCAGCTTTTCAGCAACGGAGGCTTCCGCCGCATCGCCGGGGACAAACAGCGTGTGTTTGTCTTCGTCGGACTGCGGATGAATGCCGATCCGGCGCAGGGCGTCCAGATTGACCTCCACCATATGGCGGCTGTTGTCCTGGATCGCCGGGTAGAGTGTGGTAAATGATTTCACCCAGCGACGACGCGAAAGGCCGCTGCGTTTATCCGGTTTGAAGCCGACGGAGACGCGCGGTTTCAGGCGACGCGCCAGACGCGCGCCGTGCCAGTGTTCGGTCAGGTTAATCAGTACGTCATACTGACGGCCTTTCAGGGTAGCGAGCAGCGTGCGGTAGAGGCGGAATTGTTCAAACCAGCCCTTCTTGCGCCAGTTGCGCCCAATGGTATGGACCTGGTCGATATGCGGATGGCTGGTCAGCATCGCCTGAGTGTCGTCATAGACCAGCGCATCGACTTCCACGTTCGGCCAGTTCTTTTTCAATACGGTGAACACCGGCGAAGTCAGTAGCACGTCACCGTGGTGACGTAATTTAACGATCAGTACGCGCCTGGGTGGACGCTCCGCTGAGAAAAAATCAGACATAAGCTCTCTCTGCTGCCAGCAAAGGCTCTAATTGCGCAAATACCGCAGCGGCACTGAGGTCGCTCAGCTGCGATGAGTGTTCCGGGCGGCAGATATATTGATTTTTTCCATAGCCGCCGATAAGGCCCGGGTCCGTTGGGCCGTAAAGCGTAATATTAGGTCGATCCAGCGCCGCCGTCAGGTGGCTGAGGCCCGTATCCACAGAGACCACTGCCGTAGCGTCGGCCAGCGTCCGGGCGACGCCATCCAGTTTCATGCGCGGCAGAACGTCCACATAATCAAACCCTGCCGCCAGGCGTTTGGCGCGCGCTTCTTCATGGGGAGCGCCCCACGGGAGTTTGATACGTAACCCTGCACTCCCCAGCAGGCCGATCAGTTCGCGCCAGTGCGCTTCCGGCCAGTGTTTGTCGTCGCGGGTCGTCGCATGCAGGAAAATCAAATACGGTGCGCCTTCTTGCTGCGAACTGTGAAGGAAGTGCTGCGAAATGGCGTAATCACCCTGGGTTTCCGGTTTGGCATAACCGAGGCTTTTTGCAAACAGCTCGCGGGTACGTTCGACGGCATGCTGTTGCTTTGCAATGTGGTGACGGCGGTTATAGAACAGGCTCGCCAGCGGTTCGCGGGCGGTCTGCCAGTCCATGCCGTGCTTTATGCCGTGTGCCAGTCGCGTCACCAGCGCGGCGCTTTTGACCAGCCCCTGGGCGTCGATGATGGCATCATAACGCTGCGCCTGTACCGCCTCGCGGAAGGCCTTGCGTTCGGCTTTAATCGGCGCGGAGAACCACGCTTTGCGCCAGCGACGAATCGCCACCGGGATCGCGCGGTCGACCGCTTCGTGCCAGGTGGGGATCTGCGCGAAGCCCTCTTCCACCACCCAGTCAAAACGAATGCCCGGTAGGGCCTGCATGGCGTCCGTCAGTGACGGCAGCGTGTGCAGCACATCGCCCATCGACGACGTTTTAACAATCAGTACCCGCATCCGTTATCCTTCTTCGCTCAACAGCAGTTCGTTAAGCTCTTCAAGAACGCGCTGCGGGGTAATGTCGATCAGGCTCTGGTGATAGCCTTCTGCTGCATCGCCTTTGCGCACTTTGTGATAGCCCGTGATCAACCGAATAACGCGCGCTTTATGCGAAAGCGGTGGCGTGAAGTCCGGGCTGCTTGGGCCATACAGCGCAACCAGCGGGCGGTTGAGCGCAGCAGCAACGTGCATCAGCCCGGAGTCGTTGGTGACCACGGCTTTACAGGCGGCAATCAGGATCACCGCCTGCTCAAGCTGGGTTTCTCCCGCCAGGTTACGGCACCACGCCTGTTGCTCGGTACTGAGCGTCGCGAGGATTTCGTTGCCCGCCTCGTGGTCTTTTGCCGAACCGAACAGGACAATCTGGTAGCCTTCGTCAATCAGCTGTTTCGCCAGCTCCGCATAGTGATAGTGCGGCCAGCGTTTTGCCGGACCGAACTCGGCGCCAGGGCAGAAGCCAATCATCGGACGTTCAGACGAAAGACCAAACGCGTTGCAGGTGTGGGATTTTTCACCCTCGTTAACCTGAAGCTGTGGCCAGAGCAGCGGCTGCGGCAGATCTTTCGCGCTGCGCATGACCCCTTTGTCATAGGCCAGCGCCACATAGCGCTCCACCATCAGCGGCCAGGCCTCTTTATCCAGTACGCGCGCGTCGTTCAGCAGGCCGTAGCGCATTTCACCGCGCCAGCCGGTGCGGTGCGGGATGCCCGCAAAGAAAGGCACCAGGGCGGATTTAAAGGAGTTTGGCAGGACATACGCGCGGTCATAGCGCTTCTCGCGCAGGCTGTGGCCGAGTTTACGGCGTTCGCCAATTTCCAGCGCCCCGTGGCCGAGCGGCATCGGAATGGCGTCATTCACTTCCGGCATGCGCGATAACAGCGGACGGCACCACGCGGGTGCCATCACGTCGATTATCGCCTGGGGATAGCGCGCCTTGAGCGTGCGATAGAGACTTTGCGACATCATCATGTCGCCCACCCATGACGGGCCGATCACCAGAATTCTCATACTTACGCGTCGCGGTTCAGCCAGGCCATATACTCCGTTACGCCTTCGGCAACGGTTTTGAACGGTTTGTCATAGCCCGCTTTACGCAGGTTAGTGAGATCCGCCTGGGTGAACGCCTGATAGCGGCCTTTGAGCTTGTCCGGGAACGGAATGTACTCAATGCTGCCTTTTTTGTGGTACGCCAGCGTGGCGTCAGCCACCGCCTGGAAGGACTCCGCACGGCCAGTTCCCAGGTTGAAGATGCCGGACACGCCGTTCTCCCAGAACCACAGGTTTACGGCGGCCACGTCGCCCACGTAGACGAAGTCACGCTTAAAGCCGTCGCTGCCTTCGAACAGTTTCGGACTTTCGCCATTATTCAGCTGGGTGTTCAGGTGGAAGGCCACGCTTGCCATGCTGCCTTTGTGACCTTCGCGCGGCCCGTAGACGTTGAAGTAGCGGAAGCCGACAATCTGGGAGTTCGCTTCTGGCAGGACCTGACGCACGTATTCGTCGAACAGGAATTTAGAGTAACCGTAGACGTTCAGCGGCTGCTCATATTCGCGGGACTCGATGAAGTCTGAGGTGCGCCCGCCGTAGGTTGCCGCAGAAGAGGCGTACAGGAACGGAATTTCACGCTCGAGGCAGTAGTGCAGGATCTCTTTGGAGTACTGATAGTTGTTGTCCATCATGTACTTGCCGTCCCACTCGGTGGTGGATGAGCAGGCACCTTCGTGGAAGATGGCTTCGATCTCGCCGAACTCTTCCCCTGCCATAATCTGGATAAGGAAGTCTTCCTTATCCATATAATCAGCGATGTTCAGATCCACCAGGTTGACGAACTTGGTGCCGTCTTTCAGGTTGTCAACCACCAGGATGTCGGTGATGCCTTTGTCATTGAGAGCCTTAACAATATTGCTGCCGATAAAGCCCGCGCCGCCGGTAACGATGATCATAACTGTAACCTTTGAAGTGTGAAGCCCGGGGACAATCCCGGACGCTAATGTTTCTATCATATCATTAGTATGGCTGCCCTTCAGCCATTCACCTTCACAGCGCAGGGGTACGCGTGATTTATGCTGCAAAAACGACAAGAGATAATGTGTCATCTCGTCATGAACTATAGGTTTGGGTAATATGTCCCGAAATTTGCCGAGTCTGGAGAATTGCAATGCGTGGTGATTTTTACAAACAGTTAAACAGCGACCTCGACACCGCACGTGCGGAAGGGTTGTTCAAGGAAGAGCGTATTATCACGTCTGCCCAGCAGGCGGACATCACCGTTGCCGATGGCAGCCATGTGATCAACTTTTGTGCGAACAACTACTTAGGTCTTGCGAATCACCCTGAGCTGATTGCCGCGGCGAAAAACGGCATGGATACTCACGGTTTCGGCATGGCTTCCGTACGCTTTATCTGCGGTACCCAGGATAGCCACAAGCAGCTTGAGAAAAAGCTGGCGAACTTCTTAGGTATGGAAGACGCCATTCTGTACTCCTCCTGCTTCGACGCTAACGGCGGTCTGTTTGAGACCCTGCTTGGCGCAGAAGATGCCATTATCTCCGACGCCCTGAACCACGCGTCCATCATTGACGGTGTGCGCCTGTGCAAAGCGAAGCGCTACCGCTATGCCAATAACGATATGGTTGAGCTGGAAGCGCGCCTGAAAGAGGCGCGCGAAGCGGGCGCTCGTCATGTGCTGATCGCCACCGACGGCGTGTTCTCGATGGACGGTGTGATCGCCAACCTGAAGGGCGTGTGTGACCTGGCGGATAAATATGACGCGCTGGTGATGGTCGATGACTCTCACGCGGTCGGTTTTGTCGGTGAAAACGGCCGTGGCTCCCACGAATATTGCGACGTGATGGGTCGCGTGGACATCATCACCGGTACGCTGGGCAAAGCGCTCGGCGGCGCGTCCGGCGGTTATACCGCTGCGCGTAAAGAGGTGGTTGAGTGGCTGCGTCAGCGCTCCCGTCCGTATCTGTTCTCCAACTCCCTGGCGCCGGCCATTGTGTCTGCCTCCATCAAAGTGCTGGAGATGGTGGAATCCGGAGCCGAACTGCGCGATCGCCTGTGGTCCAACGCTCGTCTGTTCCGCGAAAAGATGAGCGCAGCAGGCTTTACGCTTGCCGGTGCTGACCACGCGATCATTCCGGTCATGCTGGGCGATGCGGTCATCGCGCAGAACTTTGCCCGTGAACTGCAAAAAGAAGGGATTTACGTCACCGGGTTCTTCTTCCCGGTGGTGCCAAAAGGTCAGGCGCGTATCCGCACCCAGATGTCTGCGGCGCATACGCCTGAACAAATTGAACGTGCGGTGGAAGCCTTCACCCGCATCGGCAAACAGCTGGGCGTCATTGCCTGAGGACGTAAGATGAAAGCGTTATCCAAACTGAAAGCGGAAGAAGGGATTTGGATGACCGACGTGCCGGAACCGGAAGTCGGTCATAACGATCTGCTGATCAAAATTCGTAAAACGGCTATCTGCGGTACTGACGTTCACATCTATAACTGGGACCAGTGGTCACAGAAAACCATTCCGGTACCGATGGTTGTCGGCCATGAATATGTTGGCGAAGTGGTGGGTATCGGCCAGGAAGTAAAAGGCTTCAAAATCGGTGACCGTGTCTCCGGTGAAGGCCATATCACCTGTGGTCACTGCCGTAACTGCCGCGGCGGACGTACCCATCTGTGCCGTAATACCATCGGCGTGGGCGTGAACCGTCCGGGCTGTTTCGCAGAATACCTGGTGATCCCGGCTTTTAACGCGTTCAAAATTCCGGACAACATTTCTGACGATCTGGCCTCCATCTTCGACCCGTTCGGTAACGCGGTACACACCGCGCTCTCCTTCGATCTGGTTGGTGAGGACGTGCTGGTCTCCGGCGCGGGCCCAATCGGCATTATGGCCGCGGCGGTGGCGAAGCACGTTGGGGCACGTAATGTCGTGATTACTGACGTGAATGAATATCGTCTGTCGCTGGCGCGCAAAATGGGCGTGACCCGCGCGGTGGATGTCTCGAAAGAGAGCCTGACCGACGTGATGGAAGAGCTGGGCATGACCGAAGGCTTTGACGTGGGTCTGGAGATGTCCGGTGCGCCACCGGCGTTCCGCACGATGCTGGATACCATGAACCACGGTGGCCGCATCGCGATGCTGGGTATTCCGCCGTCGGATATGTCTATCGACTGGAACAAAGTCATCTTCAAAGGGCTGTTCATCAAAGGCATCTATGGCCGTGAGATGTTTGAAACCTGGTACAAGATGGCGGCGCTGATCCAGTCTGGTCTGGATCTGTCCCCGATTATCACTCATCGATTCTCCATTGATGAGTTCCAGCAGGGCTTTGACGCAATGCGTTCCGGTCAGTCCGGGAAAGTGATCTTGAGCTGGGATTAACAGAGAAAGCGCCTTCGGGCGCTTTTTTATGCCCTCTTCACGTTTCTGACATCCGCAATCAGAATATTTTGATTTTTTCTTCGCTTTTTTACCCACACACTTATAAAGTTTGTTGATTATCCGTTTACCTTTACAGTGCCTATGTTCAAGCTCACCGTTTGTTTATTGACCTGTAATTCTGCGCGTTTATTGCGCGAGGTTATCCCTCCACTGTTAATGGTGGCAGATGAAATTGTCGTTGTGGACTCCGGCAGCACGGATACCACGCTGGATATTTGTCGCGAATATGGACTTTCTATCCACCATCACCCCTATGCCATGCACGGCGCGCAGATGAATTATGCCGTTGATCTGGCGAGCAATGACTGGGTGTTGTGTATGGACAGTGATGAGATCCTGGATGCCGAAACGGTCGATTTTATTCTGGCACTGAAAGCCGGGGATGAACCTTCCGCCGATCGCGCCTGGCGCATCGCCCGATACTGGCATGTGCTGGGTGAAGAGGTACGCACCATTTACCCCGTCTCCTCTCCCGATTTCCCGGTACGGTTGTTTAATCGTACCCAGGCCCGTTTTAACCACCGTCCGGTGGACGACAAAGTTGAAGGTAAGGTTATTGCAGTAAAAATGCCGGGACGGGTGCGCCACGACACGTTTTATAACCTGCATGAAGTGTTCAACAAGCTGAACAGTTACACCACCCGTCTGGTGAAATACCAGCCTGTCCGGCCCTCAATTGGACGCGGCATAATCAGTGCGATCGGGGCGTTTTTCAAATGGTATCTGTTTAGCGGAGCCTGGCGTCAGGGCAAAGTCGGCGTGGTGACAGGACTCTATGCCACCGCTTACAGCTTTTTGAAGTATTTCAAATCCTGGTATCAGCATCAGGAGAAAAAAGAGCCCGTTGCGAAAGAGCATACGGACTCTCAGACGGCAAAATAAGCGTCAGGCAATCACGCTTTTTTTCCCCATCCCTGCCACTGCTGCTGGACGTATTTCACCAGCGTACTGTTGCTGATGCTGTCACCAATGACAGAGAAGAAGCGAGTCGCGTAAACCGGTTCTGGTGGCTGCTTCAGCACGCAGCGCTTCACGCCGCGGAACGGATTACGTGGCGCTGTCGGCGCGGGCTGTGCAGAATTCGGCGTAGAGGTATCCACCTGCGGCTCGTTCAGCAGATCGCTCGGGCGCACCAGCGTGATATCAGAAGGTAACGTCGGCAGCATTTGTTGCAAAACGCGAACGGTAGACGGGTGCGGGTGACCGATGGCGATGGCCGAGCCATTGCGGCGGGCCAGCTGTACCGCGCGATTAAACTGCACGCGGATATCGGCTTCGTTCTGGGTATCATCCAGGAACACTTTACGCTTAATGACTTTGACGCCCGTTCCCTGTGCGGCACGCATCGCCTGACTGTTGCCGATGGTCATGCTGTCGAGGAAATAGAGGTTGTAGCGCTCCAGCGCCTGCATCACTTTAAGCATCCCGTACAGGCTCGAGGTCATCGCGCTACCCATATGGTTGTTCAACCCTACGGCATACGGCACTTTGTTGTATGCGTCGCGGATGATGCGCTCGATCTCATCGCTGCTCATATCCGGGCGCAGGGTGTCTTTTTCCAGCGGCTGCTTGCTGAGCGGTGCCATCGGCAGATGGATGAGAACCTGATGCCCGGCGTTATGGGCTTTAGTCGCCATCTCACGCGCGTGGGGCGCATTCGGAAGGACGGCGACAGAGATGGCTGACGGCATCGCCAGCACCTGATTTTCATAATGTGGACGATAACCGAAGTCATCAATCACAATGGCGAGTTTACCTGCATATACCGGTGCAGCCAGCGCCAGTGCGCTGACGACGGAGAGAACAATGCGACGAAATTGAAGCAAAACTTATCTTCCCAACCACGGCTGTGGATTGACCGCCTGACCCTGACGACGAATTTCGAAATAGAGTGACGGGCGGCCCTGACCGCCACTGCTGCCCACAAGGGCGATGGGTTGGCCCGCGCGCACCTGTGTGCCGACGCTGACCAGCGCGCTCTGGTTGTAGCCGTAAAGACTCATATCGCCTTTACCGTGTTCGACCACGACCACCAGCCCGTAACCCTGCAGCCAGTCGGCCAGAATCACGCGGCCATCAGCGATGGCTTTCACTTCGCTACCTTCAGACGCACCGATAACTATCCCTTTCCAACGTAGCTCACCCTGCAGCTGTTCGCCATAGCGATGCAGAATTGAACCACGAACGGGCCAGTAAGCCTGACCGCGAGGCGAGCCCAGGCCGCCGGTACGTGACATCAGGGAACGTTCGCTTTCGCTTGGCTTGTAGGTCGTCCCTTTACGGGACGCTTCCTGCTGTTTGTCGCGAACGGCCTGCGCCTCGCGGGCCTCTTTTTCAGCGCGCGCTTTTGCCGCGGCTTCCGCACGGGCGATGCTATTACGCAGTTTTGATTCGTTGGCGCGCATTTCGCTCAGCTGGCTCTGACCTTCCTGAATGGAAGATTCAAGGCCGGAAAGGGTTTTCTTACGCTCGTTGCGGGCCTGCTCAAGTTTTGCCTGCTGGGCCTGCTGATCGTAGAGCAGCGTCTGCTGCTGGGTCTGCTTCTCTTCCAGCTCGGCTTTTTGCGTGGTGACCTCTTCGCGCGTCTGCTTCAGCTGCGCGATAGTCTCCTGACGCGCCTGGTTCAGGTAGCCGAAATAGGCCTGCAGGCGCTGGCCGCGCTGGCTCTCTTCACCGCTGAGGATCAGTTGCAGACCGGTGTGTTCACCCTGGCGGAATGCGGCATCAAGCTGTGCGGCAAGGTTGCGCTCCTGCGCATCGCGTTGCCGCTCCAGTCTGGCAATCGACGCGTTCATCTCGTCGATCTGCTTATTCAACTGGGCGAGGGTGTTTTGCGTTTCACGGAGTTTACGCGTGGCGGCAGAGATGGCCTCTTCCTGCTGCTTAAGCTGGGCGAGCAGGGCGGCGCGCTGCTGCTGCTGCTGGCGTACCGCACGCTCTTTGGCGGCGATATCGGCCTGAATGGATTTTAGCTGGTCGCGGTCATCCGCGTGGGCGGATGCGGCGCACAGCAATACGCCAGCGCTGAGTGCGCTGGCGTAAAACAGAGGTCTGACTGATAACCTAAGCGGCTTCACGACCCATGTGATTGAAAAAATCGCCTTTCCCCTCATGGGGAGCGATTATTCCACGATGAACAGCGGCTTACCAGTCATCTCTTCAGGGATCGGCATCCCCATCAGCGACAACATGGTTGGCGCGATGTCAGAAAGCTTGCCGCCTTCCACTGCTTTCAGTGATTTATCACCGACATAAATCAGCGGAACGGGCAGGTTGGTGTGAGCCGTGTGCGCCTGGCCAGTTGCCGGGTCGCGCATCTGTTCAGCGTTACCGTGATCCGCGGTGATCAGCAGCTGGCCGCCAACGGATTCAACCGCTTTCGCGACCTGCTCAACGCAGTGGTCCAGCGCTTCAACTGCTTTTACTGCCGCTTCCATCACCCCGGTATGACCCACCATGTCGCCATTCGGATAGTTACAGATGATGGTGTCGTACTTGCCGCTAACGATTGCCGCCACCAGTTTTTCGGTCAGCTCAGCAGAGCTCATCTCTGGCTGCAGATCGTAGGTGGCGACTTTCGGGGAATTAATCAGAATGCGCTCTTCGCCAGGGAACGGCTCTTCAACACCGCCGTTAAAGAAGAAGGTGACGTGCGCATACTTCTCGGTTTCGGAAATACGCAGCTGCGTCTTATCATTCTTCGCCATCCACTCACCGAAGGTATTCGCCAGTGAAGCGGGTGGATATGCGCATGGAGCTTTGATATCAGCGGCATATTCGGTCAGCTGGATGAAGTTAATGTTCATCACTTTCTTACGGGCAAACCCGTCGAAGTCGCTGTTGACAAACGCACGGGTAATTTCACGCGCACGGTCAGCACGGAAGTTCATGAAGATCAGCGCGTCGCCATCTTCCATCGCGGCATCTGCCTGGCCTTCAGCACGAATCACGGATGCTTTCACGAATTCGTCGTTTTCATCACGCGCGTAAGCGGCTTCCAGCGCTTCAACGGCGGTCGCGAACTGGAATTCACCTTTTGTCAGGGTCATCAGGTCATAGGCCTGTTCCACGCGATCCCAGCGGTTGTCACGGTCCATGGCGTAGTAACGACCGATAATGGAGGCCACGCGGCCTTTACCCAGCGCGGCGAATTTGTCTTCGAAGGCTTTCAGGGAGCCTTTTGCGCTGCGTGGTGGCGTATCGCGGCCATCCAGGAAGGCGTGCAGATAGATTTTTTCCGCACCGCGCTCAGCGGCCAGTTCAACCATCGCCATGATGTGATCTTCATGACTGTGAACGCCGCCTGCAGAGAGCAGACCCATGATATGTACGGCCTTGCCAGCGGCAACGGCGTTATCGACGGCATCGCACAGCGTTGGGTTGGAGAAGAAGGTGCGTTCTTTGATTTCAACGTCCAGACGCGTCAGGTCCTGATACACAATACGTCCGGCGCCCAGGTTAACGTGACCCACTTCGGAGTTGCCCATCTGCCGGTCCGGCAGGCCCACTTCCAGGCCAGACGCGTCAATCAGCGTATGTGGACGTTTTGCCCACAGCGCATCCATGACGGGGGTTTTGGCGGTGAAAATAGCGTTATCCTGGCTGTCTTCACGGTAGCCATAGCCATCCAGAATCACCAGTACCATAGGTTTTTTAGAAACCGACATTGCGACAACCTCATGCTCAAGAGTCAAAATTTGCGTAATTTTACTACAGCTGAATCGATCAAATAGCCGCAGAAGATCAAAGAAAGCGTAAGGGCAAGGTGCTTCTCAGACCATTTTGAGGCATTTTTTTAGGTGGCATGCCGCAGAAAATGGATTAGGTTAGGGTCGCTGGCTGTATTTGCCACAACGCACAGGTATACTCCTGTCCTGGTTTTTTTAATCACTAAGTCGGGAGTAGTTACCCTCCATGCAAGAAATTATGCAATTCGTTAGCCGCCATCCGGTTCTGAGCATCGCGTGGATTGGCCTGCTGGCCGCTGTGCTGTTCACCACATTTAAGGGTCTGACGTCTAAGATTAAGGTTATCACCCGTGGTGAAGCGACGCGTCTGATTAACAAAGAAGATGCCGTCGTAGTCGATCTGCGTCAGCGTGACGATTTCCGTAAAGGGCACATTGCAGGTGCGATTAACCTGCTGCCTGCTGAAATCAAAGCGAATAACGTGGGCGAGCTTGAGAAGCATAAAGCCCAGCCGATTATCGTTGTTGACGGTACCGGCATGCAGGCGCAGGAATCCGCCAGCCTGCTGCATAAAGCAGGCTTCGAAAACGTATCTGTGCTGAAAGAAGGCATTTCCGGCTGGAGCGGGGAAAACCTTCCTTTGGTGCGCGGTAAATAAGGAGTTCAGTGATGGCCAATATTGAGATCTACACCAAAGCGACCTGCCCGTTCTGCCATCGTGCGAAAGCGCTGCTGAACAGCAAAGGCGTCACGTTCCAGGAACTGCCTATCGACGGTGACGCGATTAAACGCGAAGAGATGATTCAACGTAGTGGTCGCACAACGGTTCCGCAGATTTTTATTGATGCGCAGCACATTGGCGGCTGTGATGACTTGTATGCGCTCGACGCCCGTGGTGGACTCGATCCCCTGCTGAGCTAAGAGACTTTAGGACAATTAAAAAGGGTTTTTCCATGTCAGAACAAAACAACACCGAAATGACTTTCCAGATCCAGCGTATCTACACCAAGGATGTCTCTTTCGAAGCGCCAAATGCGCCGCACGTTTTCCAGAAAGACTGGCAGCCAGAGGTTAAACTTGATCTGGATACCGCATCAACCCAGCTGGCTGATGACGTGTATGAAGTCGTACTGCGTGTGACCGTGACCGCCTCTCTGGGCGAAGAGACGGCTTTCCTGTGTGAAGTACAGCAGGGGGGGATCTTCTCCATCGGTGGTATCGAAGGTAACCAGATGGCGCATTGCCTGGGTGCATACTGCCCGAACATTCTGTTCCCGTATGCGCGTGAATGCATCACCAGCCTGGTTTCTCGCGGTACATTCCCGCAACTGAACCTTGCGCCAGTTAACTTTGATGCGCTGTTCATGAACTATCTGCAGCAGCAGGCTGGCGAAGGTGCTGAACAACATCAGGATGCCTGATGAGCACTGTTAATGCGTCAATGACTGTGATCGGTGCCGGCTCATACGGCACCGCTCTTGCCATCACGCTGGCAAGAAATGGTCACGAGGTGGTCCTGTGGGGCCACGACCCAAAACATATCGCGACGCTGCAGCGCGACCGCTGCAACGTGGCGTTTCTCCCGGACGTTCCGTTCCCTGACTCCCTGCACCTGGAAAGCGACCTTGCGACCGCGCTGGCGGCCAGCCGCAACATTCTGATTGTCGTCCCGAGCCATGTATTCGGTGAGGTGCTGCGTCAGATTAAGCCGCTGATGCGCCCGGATGCACGCATTGTGTGGGCGACGAAAGGGCTGGAAGCCGAAACCGGACGCCTTCTGCAGGATGTTGCCCGTGAAGCGCTGGGTGATGACATCCCGCTGGCGGTGATTTCGGGCCCGACCTTTGCCAAAGAGCTGGCCGCTGGCCTGCCAACGGCGATTTCGCTGGCATCAACCGATCAGACCTTCTCCGACGATCTGCAACAGCTGCTGCACTGCGGCAAGAGCTTCCGCGTCTACAGCAACCCCGATTTTATCGGCGTACAGCTGGGTGGGGCGGTGAAGAATGTGATTGCGATTGGTGCCGGCATGTCCGACGGCATTGGTTTCGGTGCCAACGCACGTACGGCGCTGATCACCCGCGGCTTAACCGAGATGTCCCGCCTTGGCGAAGCGCTGGGTGCCGATCCGGCCACCTTTATGGGGATGGCGGGCTTAGGCGATCTGGTGTTGACCTGTACCGACAATCAGTCCCGTAACCGCCGCTTTGGCATGATGCTCGGACAGGGCAGCGATGTGAAAGCCGCGCAGGAGAAGATTGGTCAGGTGGTTGAAGGCTACCGCAATACCAAAGAAGTTCGCGAATTGGCGCACCGGTTTGGTGTCGAAATGCCAATAACCGAGGAAATTTATCAGGTATTGTATTGCGGAAAAAATGCGCGCGAGGCAGCATTGACCTTATTAGGTCGTGCGCGCAAGGACGAGCGCAGCAGTAACTAGTCGGAACCGTTATCACCTGAATGACCCAGCCAGCGCAGAACTGGCTGGTCATTATACTATCGTCTGGAGTTAGCAATGCCGTGTGAAGAACTGGATATCGTCTGGAATAATATTAAAGCCGAAGCCCGGGCGTTGGCCGACTGTGAGCCGATGCTGGCCAGTTTCTACCATGCAACGTTACTCAAGCACGAAAACCTCGGCAGCGCCCTGAGCTATATGCTTGCCAACAAGCTGGCATCCTCGATCATGCCCGCCATCGCCATTCGTGAAGTGGTGGAAGAAGCTTACGCCGCTGACCCGGAGATGATCGCCTCTGCCGCCTGCGATATCCAGGCCGTGCGCACCCGTGACCCTGCCGTCGACAAATATTCTACGCCGCTGCTGTACCTGAAAGGCTTCCATGCCCTGCAGGCTTACCGCATCGGCCACTGGTTATGGAATGAAGGCCGCCGCGCGCTGGCTATTTTCCTGCAAAACCAGGTTTCCGTAACCTTCCAGGTGGATATTCACCCGGCCGCGAAAATTGGCCGCGGGATCATGCTCGACCATGCCACCGGCATTGTTGTCGGTGAAACGGCGGTCATTGAAGATGACGTCTCGATCCTGCAGTCGGTTACTCTGGGCGGTACCGGTAAAACCAGCGGCGATCGCCATCCGAAAATTCGTGAAGGGGTGATGATTGGCGCGGGCGCCAAGATCCTCGGAAATATTGAAGTGGGGCGCGGCGCGAAAATTGGCGCGGGGTCTGTCGTGCTGCAGCCTGTGCCGCCGCACACCACCGCCGCTGGCGTGCCGGCGCGCATCGTCGGCAAACCCGACAGCGATAAACCGTCCATGGATATGGACCAGCACTTCAACGGCATTCACCATACCTTCGAGTACGGTGACGGCATCTGAGATTTTGCCCGGTGGCGCTGCGCTTACCGGGCCTACCTTAGAATGGCGCCCGGATACCCAAGCTGGCGCCATGCTTCATAGACCACCACCGACACCGCGTTCGACAGGTTCATGCTGCGGCTGTCCGGCATCATCGGAATACGGATTTTCTGCTCAGCGGGCAGGGCATCAAGGATTGTGGCGGGCAGGCCGCGCGTTTCCGGGCCAAACATCAGATAGTCACCCTCCTGATAGCTCACGGCGCTGTGTGCGGGCGTCCCTTTAGTGGTCAGGGCGAACATGCGCTGCGGCTTTTCGCTTTCCAGAAACGCGGCGTAATCAGGGTGGCGCACCACGGCGGTAAATTCATGATAATCCAGCCCTGCGCGGCGCAGACGTTTGTCGTCCCACGTAAAGCCCATCGGCTCAATGATATGCAGGCGAAAACCGGTGTTGGCACACAGGCGAATAATATTGCCGGTATTTGGCGGAATTTCTGGTTCGAATAAAACGATGTTAAGCATACTGCCCCCTTAATTGCGGGGGCAGAATAGCAGAAAAGAGAGGGACTACGCGACGCCGGGTTCCTGCAGGCGACAGCGCAGCATTTTATAGACGGTGGCCCCCGCGGCGACCAGTGCGGGCAGGCTGAGGATCATTAAAATACTGTCTGCCTGCCACTGCAGCGAAAGCAGTTGCGCGCTGGTCATGGTGCCCGCCACGCCGCCAAAACGGCCGATCCCCTGCATCCAGGCGATGCCCGTCGCGCGACATTCGGTGGGGTAAAAGGTGGCGGCCAGGGTTTGCATACCCGATTGCGCGCCGTTCATCGCGATCCCCATCAGGAATATCAAGGCGCCAAACAGGACGATATGGTTATGCTCAAGGCCAAGCAGCAGGATCAGCCCCATGGTCAGGACAAATCCTCCTGCGACCACTTTGTGCGCTTCCCAGCGGTCCATCATCCAGCCTGCGAGCAGAATGCCTGCGGTACCGCCAAAGGTGAACAGTGACGTCAGCCAGGCGGATTCCGTCAGAGCATAACCCATCCCCTGCATCAGCGTCGGCATCCAGCTCAGCAGGACGTAATAAATCACCAGCCCCATAAAATAGGTCACCCACAGCATCAGGGTGCCGGGTAGCCAGGGCATGGAAAACAGCTGCGCCACGCTCCCTTTTTTAGAGGCGACCCGTTCCTCCTGCAGGAAAAAGCCGGTCACGCCGTCCAGCGTGCTGCGGGCGAACCGGCTGGCGATGCGGCGGATCTGCATCACGTCTTTCCCGCGCTGCACCAGAAATTTCACCGACTCTGGCAAAAACAGCGCCAGCAGCAGCGTTAACATCAGCGGGGCAATTGCGCCGGTCAGCAGTACGCTCCGCCAGCCATGATGAGGAATCAGCCAGGAGGAGATCGCTCCGCCGCCCGCCGCGCCCAGAGGGAAACCGCAGTACATGGTGTTAATCGCCATGGCGCGACAGCGCTGAGGGGCAAATTCTGAGATAAGCGTGATAGCGTTAGGCATTGCCGCCCCCAGCCCCAGCCCCGTCAGGAACCGCCATAGCGTCAGGGTGTTAAGGGTTTGCGCCCAGGCGGCACCCAGGCTTGCAAGACCAAAGAACAGACACGAAAAGACCAGCACGCGCTTACGCCCCATTCTGTCCGACACCGGACCGGCGATCAGCGCGCCCAGTGACAGCCCCAGCAGCGCCGCACTTAGCACCGGCCCCAGATCCTGTTTATGGATACCCCATTCAGCCGACAGCGTAGGCGCAATGTAGCCCATCGCCGCCGTATCAAAACCATCGATCGCCAGAACCAGGAAACCCAGCACGATAAGAAGCCAGTGAAATCCTGAAAAGCGGCTGTCATCGATCACCTGCTGAATATCCACCTTACCTGAATACGTCATACGCACCCCTCTGATGTGATGTTGTTTTTGTGTTCTTGTATTTGCTTGTCTATACAATTGCGGACAGCAGGGGGATGTCAAATTTTCTTATCCAATATGTTACCTGGATGTTATTTTTGGCATAAAAAAGCGCCCGAGAGGGGATCGGACGCGTGAGGGAAGGCAACGGGGGGAAGCGTCAGGCGGCGTTACCCTGAGCAAGGGGAGCCAGCGCTGCCGGTAATTTATTTAACTCCTGCACCAGAGAATCTTTACTGATTTCGCCGATCGTTTTCGCACCGGTCAGCGTCATCGCCACCTTCATCTCTTTTTCGATCAGGTTAAGCAGATTTGCTACGCCAGCCTGGCCGCTGGTGGCCAGCGCATACAGATATGCCCGACCCAGCAGCACGCTGTCGGAACCCAGCGCAATCATACGCACCACGTCCAGCCCGTTGCGGATGCCGCTATCGGCCAGGATGGCAATATCGCCTTTCACCGCATCGGCTATTGCCGGCAGGGCGCGCGCGGAAGAGAGCACCCCGTCAAGCTGGCGTCCGCCGTGGTTAGAAACCACAATCCCGTCTGCGCCAAAGCGTACCGCGTCGCGGGCATCTTCCGGGTCGAGGATCCCTTTGATCACCATCGGGCCGTCCCAGAATTCGCGGATCCACTCCAGGTCTTTCCAGGAGATGGACGGATCGAAATTGTTCGCCAGCCAGCCGATGTAATCTTCCAGCCCGGTCGGTTTACCCAGATACGCCGAGATATTTCCCAGATCGTGCGGACGGCCGTTGAGGCCAACATCCCAGGCCCATTGCGGATGCGTTACAGCCTGCCAGTAGCGGCGCAGGGCGGCGTTCGGACCGCTCATGCCGGAGTGGGCATCACGGTAGCGCGCGCCGGGTGTTGGCATATCGACGGTAAAGACCAGGGTGGAGCAGCCCGCCGCTTTGGCGCGCTCCAGCGCGTTTCGCATAAAGCCGCGATCGCGCAGGACGTACAGCTGGAACCACATTGGGCGCTTGATGGTTGGGGCCACCTCTTCGATCGGGCAGACGGACACGGTAGAGAGGGTAAACGGAATGCCTTTGGCATCCGCCGCGGCGGCCGCCTGCACTTCCCCGCGACGGGCGTACATGCCGCACAGGCCTACGGGCGCAAGGGCCACCGGCATGGCGAGCGTCTCGTTAAACAGTTTTGTCTCAAGGCTCAGGTCAGACATATTTTTCAGCACGCGCTGGCGTAGAGCCACCTCCGAAAGATCTTCCACATTGCGACGCAGGGTATATTCGGCATACGCCCCGCCATCGATATAGTGGAACAGGAACGGGGGCAAAATGCGCTGCGCCGCGGCGCGGTAGTCACTGGCTGCTGAAATAATCATGCTTTGTTCTCCCTGGAAATATCACTGTCGCCAGGCAGACGGGTAATACGCGCCTGTCGGGCCTGGTCTTCATCGAATCGTTTAATGGTGGTGTGCACGAAGCCCAGATGCGCCATCATCGCTTTGCGCGCGGCCCCGGCATCACCGGCCAGAATGGCGTTGAGCACCGCCTCGTGTTGTTCAGTGAGCTGGGCAAACACCGGCGGGACCAGATACATGCGCTGGCGGCTCTGCTTCACGGAGGATTGCAGCAGGTCGAAGAAACCGCGCATGGTCTGGAGCAGCACCACGTTGTGCGACGCCTCGGCAATCGCCAGGTGAAATCGCACGTCCGCCTGGGAGGCGATATCCGGGTCGCTGCTTTGCGTGGCCTCAAAGCAGGCTTTGAGCTTCTCTTTGTCGGCGTCGGTTGCCCGCATGGCCGCGTGCCAGGCGGTACTGGTTTCGATGGCGTGACGCGCTTCAAGGATGTCGAAGCTGTAGTCCGGGTCGTTCTCCATCAGCGTTTTCAGCGGCTGCACGATGTTTTGTTCGGACCAGTCGTCATGCTGCCAGCGAACAAAGGTGCCGCCGCCGCGACGGCTCACCAGTACCCCTTCGCTGACCAGCGTGGCCAGCGCTTCACGCAGTGAGTTGCGTGATACGCCAAGCTGGGCGGCGAGCTGGCGCTCGGCGGGCAATTTCATGCCCGCTTCCAGCTGTTGTTCTTCAATCAGCGCCCGCACGCGAGAGGCAATCTCGTCGGACAGGCGTCTGGGCATCACTATCATGGGATCATCCAGGTTAAGACATAGGCCTGCAGGGTGGTAATCACCCCGACCATGCAGGTAAATATCAGGCTGTGTTTCACGGTAAAGCGGAACAGATCCGACTCTTTACCGACCAGTCCCACCGCCGCACAGGCAATGGCGATGGACTGCGGAGAGATCATCTTCCCGGTCACGCCGCCGGTGGTATTCGCGGCCACTAACAGCACGTCTGAGACGCCGATTTGCTGGGCGGCCGTCGCCTGCAGGGCGGCGAACAGGGCGTTAGACGAGGTATCTGAACCGGTCAGGAACACCCCCAGCCAGCCGAGGAACGGCGAGAAGAAGGTAAATGCGTGGCTGGTATGCGCCAGCGCCAGTGCCAGCGTCGATGACAGGCCGGAGTAGTTCGAGATAAACGCGAACGCCAGCACCATGCCGATGGAGTAGATCGGCAGCATCAATTCTTTAATGGTCGCCGCAAAGGTCTGCACCGCAGCGGCAGGCTTCATGCGCAGCCACACAACAGAAAGAATAGCGGCAAACAGAATGGCCGTGCCGGTAGCGGAGAACCAGTCGAATTTATAGACCGCGGCATACGGCGTGGCGGCGTGCACCACCGGCGGCATACGGGCGACCATCTTATCGAGGAACGGCACAGAGATGTTAATCACCATGTCATACAGCGCGCCACCTGGGGCAAACAGGGCCTTAAACGGCGGGATACTCCAGAGCGTCACCGTGGCAGTCAGGAACAGGAACGGCGACCATGCGCGGATGACCTGGCCTGCGGTATAGCCTGTACGCGCCAGGGTTTGATCGACCTGTGAGGCGCCCATGTCGGCGAAGCGGAAAATACGTACCGGCTGCCAGCGCTTCAGGAACAGCGTCAGACAGACCAGCGAGACCAGCGAAGAGATGATGTCCGGCAGCTCCGGGCCGAGGAAGTTGGAGCTGAGGTACTGTGCAATAGCGAACGAACCGCCGGCGACCATCACCGCAGGCCACGTCTCTTTCACGCCGCGCCAGCCATCCATAATCGCCATGATCCAGAACAGGACGATGATGGTCAGGAACGGCAGCTGGCGGCCAACCATCTGGCCAATCTCAAAGCTGTCCAGCCCGGTCACTTGGCCTGCGACCAGAATCGGGATCCCCATTGCGCCAAACGCCACCGGCGCGGTGTTCACAATCAGGCACAGTCCCGCGGCATACAGAGGGTTAAAGCCCAGCCCGACCAGCAGCGCGGCGGTGATCGCCACCGGTGCGCCGAAGCCAGCGGCCCCTTCAAGAAACGCCCCAAAAGAGAAACCGACAATCAACATCTGCAGGCGCTGGTCCGGCGTGATGGAGAGGATCGACGAGCGGATAATGTCAAACTGCCCGGTTTTCACCGAGATTTTATAGACAAACACCGCGGCGATGATGATCCACGCAATCGGCCACAGACCGTAGAAGAAACCGTAGACGACGGAGGCCAGGGCGCGATCGACCGGCATTTTGTAGAAGAACAGCGCCACCAGCAGCGCGATGGCGACGGTGTACGTCGCGGCAAGGTAGCCCTTCAGCTTGAGCTTAATCAGCGCAAAGAAGAAGAACAGGATCGGCAGCGATGCGATCAGGCTCGACAGCCAGATATTTCCGGCCGGGTCGTAGTTTTGTTGCCAGAGGCTCATGCAGGTCTCCTGAGGACCAGACAGCCTGCGCTGCGGGTGAGTCTCCGCTCATCTCTGCGTCACAGTCTGTGTAAAAGTGGTCCTGCCAATATTGTGTTGTAGGGTTAATGACAATGAATGGTTAACCAGATGTTATGAGCTAGCAATGGTTTTGTGAGCGAAAATGATGGAATTGTGAACCGGGGGAGGATTGATTGCGCTATTGGTTGGACCAATTCACGCGAAGGGGAAAAGAGTAGGCCGGGTAAGCGCAGCGCCACCCGGCATGAAATCAGAATGTCGTCTTACAAAAACCCGTCATCTCTTTCAGGCCCATTTCGCGGCCAAGCTCGGTCATCGGGTGAACCACTACCAGACCACGAACGCTTTTTTTCAGCTTGCCCATGTCGGCCTGCTCTTTTTTGGTGATCGCGCGGCGGTGCGGCATGTTCATCAGCTTCTGCGCTTCTTTGCTCAGCTTCTGGCCTTTAACTTCACGCAGACGCTCGATCTCCGCTTCCAGCTTCGCGGTCTCTTTCTCAAGCTCGGCGTACTTCTCGGCGGAATCGACCAGCGAGAGACCAGCCATCTGGTGGCGGATCAGATCCAGGCGGTCGCTCAGGCGTTTAATTTCGTTCTTTTCGACTTCTTTCATGACAAATAACTCTGAAAACGGGGAATTTACAGGGAAGGATACACCAATGTGAGCAGGCTTACTTCTGAAACGCCTTTTTT
>NZ_JAIWJZ010000199.1:0-428 GCF_020216105.1 Enterobacter sp. K16B | reverse complement strand
GTTTATCCGTGACGGAAACGGAAAGCCTAAGGAAGATATTACCTTTGTATATCCACACAATCCGGTCTTTTCCCTGTCGGTTTCTACTAATACCTATCTTGGCGATCCGGCGAGTATGCTGGAGCGAAGTGATGAGATCCAGCCCTACCTGACCCGGATCAATGCGAAGACTCTGCGTAAGGAAAAAACAGAGATTGCAGGATTTGAGGCTGATGAATGGCTCAATACCGCACCATCAGAAAAATCACCGGACACCCCGTCCGGGCAGCTGCTTTTTAACGTGATAGCTAATGAAAAAGTGGTCGATTTTCGGCATCCAATTATCGATGTGACATTGAGCAATCATACCCTGCCCCCCCCGGCCTACAGCGACGCTGAACTGGTGGAAATCTGGGATCGCATCATTCGTTCTTTCCGCGTCAGGGAAA
>NZ_JAIWJZ010000198.1:0-370 GCF_020216105.1 Enterobacter sp. K16B | reverse complement strand
TTTCATTTCAGCGTTTATCTTGTTCATGGCTACCTGCTGTGATGACGTCAGTGTTTGTGGCGATGGGTTGTAAGGACAAAAATAGTGATATACCCCGAACCCCAGTGCGACCAAAACAGCAAAAATAATGACTTTCCGTTTTATTGTATCCATTGTGGAGCCTCCCTGTTATTTATCCGAAATCCTTTCCGACCGGTTAAAACGCGCCAGGGCGCACACGTACGCTACGACTGATCGTGTCCCAGAAGGCGATAATTTCCTCCTTGCTGTAGGAGGTTGGCGGCATGCGTTGATTATCCAGGGTCAGCATAAAACCCGGAGCCTTATAACTGGCCGTCATTTCATTAATATACATTTCAAAATTATATCG
>NZ_JAIWJZ010000197.1:0-1025 GCF_020216105.1 Enterobacter sp. K16B | reverse complement strand
ATTGAAAATCCCCGTGTCCTTGGTTCGATTCCGAGTCCGGGCACCACTTATTTTGAACCCTCGCTTAGGCGGGGGTTTTTGCTTTCTGAATCAGCAATTTTTGTTTTATCAGTAGTTAACGCCCTTATCGTTCCTCCGGCCCCGCTTCCCGGTGGTGCAACATCGGCATTATGATAAAGCCTACCAAAGACCGAAACGGTACCTTCTACATCCGAAAAGTGTTTCCTCAGGCGCTACGTTTAGGGTCACACCCGGAGACAATCTGTTGTCCGTCAGCGACCCGTCCCAGAATTAGTCAGCATTTTACGATAACGCCAGGATTTATAGCCAAGTTTTGCTGGCGTTATATACCAAATAAAAGGGAGTAAAATCAATAATGTGAGCGCAAGGTTAAGACTTGTATCCCTGGAGGCAAGTAAAAGAGTTAAAGCCAGTATGATGAAGGCAATAATCGTTATCCACTTCATTGCTTTAAAACGATTGGACAGATCATGAGTTACGCTATCCAACGAACCACCGTAATTCTCAATATTGTTTTTTAGTTTTTGAAGATCTCGTTTACTAAAACCTGATTTTAAAAGTGCTTCTTCGCTGGTCATTCCGTCACCCGCCCTATAACCCACTGAAATAATTTATTTATATCAAATAGTTGAAGATATCTACACCCTCGAACACTGACATTATTGCCCACTTCAGAGCTTCACTGCTGCTGTTATCTATTTCCCTATCCACGACACCCCGACCACTGCGTCAGCAGCGCATGCAGTTTAGCCGGTTCGAGAGGCTTGCGAAGCACCAGGTATCCCTCCTGCTCCGCTTCCAGCAGAACCGGTGAATTAAATTCGCCGCTGACTATCGCGCCGCTCATATCCGGGAGACGTTCAAAAAGCGCTTTCAAGATTTCGAAGCCGCTTTCGCCGGATCGCAGGCGCTGGTCGCACAGCACGGCAAACGGCGTGAAGCCGTCGTCGATAATGGCGAACGCTTCTTCAGCAGAGGCCGCACAGCGCACGTTGATTCCCCAG
>NZ_JAIWJZ010000196.1:0-2802 GCF_020216105.1 Enterobacter sp. K16B | reverse complement strand
AATCGCCTCCCGGCACGACCGGGTTTACGGCGTACGCAGCAAAATCTCCATTAGCCCCGGAAAGCGGGCATCCAGATCTTCTCTGCGCAGGGAGATCATATTTTCTCGTCCCTGTGGACGTTGCCAAATCACCCCGCTGTCGCGCAACACGCGCCAGTGATGGGTCATTGTGGATTTCACCACTTCATCCGGGCGCAGCGCATTACAGCTGAGTTCGCTGCCATCGGACAGGCGGCGAATAATCGACAGCCGGAGCGGGTTGCCAAGGGCAAACAGCACATTTTCCAGCAATATTTGTTCAGTTTCGGGATGGTTAGGGATCATCGTTTTCCTGCGCAGGGTGTCAGATTGAGCTATATCAACAATAGGTCAACCTTTAAAAAATAGTTCGATAATACTCGTACAATAGGACTATTATAGCAAACGAATGAGTAAGCGACCATCCCGGTCGTCACAGAGACGTCATACAGACTAAGGAAATATCATGCCCCGACCCATTCCTCTCGAACGTTATCGTAACATCGGTATCTCCGCGCATATCGATGCCGGTAAAACGACCACCACCGAGCGCATCCTGTTTTATACCGGGATGAGCCACAAGCTGGGCGAAGTACACGATGGCGCGGCAACAACCGACTGGATGGCGCAGGAGCAAGAGCGCGGGATCACTATTACCTCCGCGGCCGTCAGCTGCTTCTGGCCGGGTATGGACAGAGGCTTTGAACCGCACCGGATCAACATTATCGACACCCCGGGGCACGTGGATTTCACCATTGAGGTGGAACGTTCCATGCGCGTCCTTGACGGCGCCGTGATGGTGTATGACTCCGTCGGCGGCGTTCAGCCTCAGTCCGAAACCGTCTGGCGTCAGGCGAATAAATACCACGTACCGCGTCTGGCCTTCGTCAACAAAATGGACCGTCCGGGTGCCGATTTCTTCCGCGTCGTGCGGATGATGCAGGAGCGCCTGAAGGCGAATCCGGTACCGATTGTGATCCCGGTAGGCGCGGAGGAGCACTTCACCGGCGTGGTGGATCTCATCAAGATGCGCACCATTCTGTGGGACGATGCCACGCAGGGCATGGTATTCACTTACGCGCCCGTGCCGGATGATTTAGTGGGTACCGCCCGGGAGTGGCGGGAAAAAATGGTCTCGGCGGCGGCGGAAGCCAGCGACGAACTGATGGATAAATACCTGGAAACGGGCGATCTGGACGAAGCGGAAATCATCAGAGGGCTGCGTATTCGCACCATTTCGGGTGAAATCCAGCCGATGCTGTGCGGCAGCGCGTTTAAAAACAAGGGCGTGCAGCGCATGCTTGATGCGGTGATTGAGTTGATGCCCTCGCCGCTGGACGTGCCCGCTATCGACGGTGTGGATGAAAAAGGGCAACACGCTGAGCGTCATCCCAGCGATGATGAGCCATTCTCCGCACTGGCCTTTAAGCTGATGAGTGACCCGTACGTCGGCCAACTGACCTTCATCCGCGTGTACTCTGGCGTGCTGCGCAAAGGCGACGCGGTGTATAACCCGGTGAAAGGGAAGAAAGAGCGGATCGGGCGTATCGTGCTGATGCATGCCAACGATCGCCATGAGGTGGATGAACTGCGCGCCGGGGATATCGCGGCCTGCGTTGGGCTGAAAGATGTCACCACGGGTGACACCTTAACGGACCCGAATGCGGTGATCACCCTGGAACGCATGGAGTTTCCCGATCCGGTTATCTCGCTGGCTATTGAGCCGAAAACGAAAGGTGACCAGGAGAAAATGGGGATCGCCCTGCAGCGTCTGGCAGCGGAAGATCCCTCTTTCCGCCTGCATACTGACGAAGAGTCCGGTCAGACCATTATTTCCGGGATGGGAGAGTTGCACCTGGAGATTATCGTCGACCGCATGAAGCGTGAGTTTGGCGTCGAGGCGAACATTGGCCGTCCGCAGGTCACCTACCGGGAGACCTTGCGTAAAGCGGTGAAGGATATCGAAGGCAAATTTGTCCGTCAGTCCGGTGGGAAAGGGCAGTACGGTCATGTGGTGCTGAGTCTGGAGCCGACCGAGCCCGGCAGTGGCTTTACGTTTGAAGATGCAACCAAGGGCGGCGTGGTGCCGCGCGAGTATATTCCGTCCGTTGAGAAAGGGCTGCGTGAAGCCATGAACAGCGGTGTGCTGGCCGGATATCCGGTTGTCGATGTCAAAGCGACGCTGACGTTTGGTTCGTATCACGATGTCGACTCCTCGGAGATGGCCTTCCGCATGGCGGCTATCCTCGGCTTTAAAGAGGGGGCGCGCAGGGCGGATCCGGTGATCCTTGAGCCGATCATGCACGTGGAGGTGGAAACACCCGAAGAGTACGCTGGCAATATTATGGGCGATCTCTCTTCCCGTCGTGGCATGGTTCAGGGCATGGAAGAGCAGTACGGAAGCCAGATCATTCGCGCGGATGTACCACTGGCGGAGATGTTTGGTTACGCCACGACATTACGCTCGATGTCCCAGGGACGCGCGACGTATACGATGGAGTTCCATCATTTTGCGGAAGCACCGCGAAATGTGGCGGATGAGATTATTGCGCGGCGTGCGAAGTAGTTAGTTAATTACACATGGTAGTCGTTGGGCTACCATGTGTTTTGCTGCTGTAGCAGGGGGGGGGCAGTTAATTACTTGATCAGCGTGGCCGATCGAACTTTCCATTGCCCTTTTTCCTGAACGAGACAATCTGCTACAACGTGATCTTGTTTCTTACCAAACGCGATATAAACGTTTGTGCAAACGGCATCAAAATCAGAATGCAGGACGGTTATCTG
>NZ_JAIWJZ010000195.1:0-2094 GCF_020216105.1 Enterobacter sp. K16B | reverse complement strand
TCTGTTCCGGTATTACGACCCGGACTGCGGACGGTTTACGCAGCAGGACCCGATAGGGCTGGCGGGGGGGATTAATCTTTACCAGTATGCGCCGAATGCGCTGGGGTGGATCGATCCGTGGGGATTAACGAAATGTAGTAGTGGAGGACCTAATAAAAAAACTAGTTATGAAGGAGTTAGTCGAAGAGATGCATTCAGGCAGGCTAAACGTGATGCGGGAATTCCTATGAATCAGCACCCTAGAACTATTTCCAGACCAGACCTATTAGATGGGGAAGGCAACAAAATACTTAACTCAAAAGGTTTGCCGATAAAAACTCGACAATACGAATTTAGAGATTCAAATAACAAGCCTGTTTTTATCCAGGAACATAGTTTGGGACATGATAAAGCAACCTCTGGTCATGGTGCTGAACCCCATTTCAATGTTAGGCCGCCACAAAACTTGAATACAGGTAGTGTTCCGGGTACTCATGGTCATTATAATTTTGAGGGTTTATAAATGTGGTTTGACAACGCAATAGGGAAAGAAAAAATTAATTTCATGTTTGGTGGGGAATTAAGCATGGAATTAGTCGAGTTCGATGGTTTTACCTTTGAAAGGTTTTCTGATATTTCATGTCGATTTTTTACAAGAAAAATTCCTTCTAACTACCCAAAAAAATGGAAAGAAAGTAAATTCAATGCCCTTTGTATTGTGTTGACATTTGGGGATGTAGTTAAATTTGATGTTAAAGGAATGAAGGTGGGTTTTATTTGCTCTCCAGAAATTATTTCGACGGGGGATTATAGTGAAATATCTATAAAAGATGAAAAATTAAATTTCCATTGCCAATCAAAATTTCTTACAATTGAAGGTGTCACACCTTATCTGGACGAACGTTGGGATTGACGAAAATAAAGTTGAAGAGTTAACAAATGGATATATACTTCATGCTTTCCATTTGAATCTTCATTATTATTTTAGTGTGTAAGTTCGGCAAGTATTCATAAAATAACGTATTGTCCCCTCTGCAAGTGTGCGTCTTTACGCTGCAGGATGATGGCGAGTTGAAGCAATCCAACTACGACAGAGGGAGTGAACTCCGTATAGTCACAGCATCTCTCCCGGCAATGTGCAATCTTTATCACCAGCGAATTATCAAATTAAGCAGCAGTCATATTTGATACTTGTAAAGTAAAAGTTGGCGTAAAGGGTAATGAAAGTTATCGATGGTATCCGATTTAATGATTCTAATGAAAGTGTTGTTTTTAATTACTATAGTTGGGTTGAGTTAATTAAAGCGATTATTGTTAAATATGCGAATAAAACAGAGGGTAAGTCTGAGCGTATAGTGTTAGCCTCTCCACTTGTTCGTATTACGGAAAATGATTACATGTCTGTGGCTTTGCGCAGTCATGAAAGTGAATATCATTGGGCAATGTTAATTGCCTATGGTGATCAATTTTGGACAAAAGGAGTTTCTCCAAATGAACCTGAGGGATACTTCGAGTGGGAAAAGGAATACAAGAAAAAAAATAAACTGGCAGAAGATAACTTTATTTTTAGTGATTAAGTTAAATAAAGAAATTTAAGAGGTAATATCTTGTCAGTTTTATTGTATGTTATGGTATTATTATGTTGAGGCATATAGTAATATCTCGTAGTGATCCCTTTTTAAGACTTAAAGCTCCGCTAAGAATTATAATGTAATCATATGCTATAAGTGGATTCGTCTCTGTAAAACCAACGGAAGATTTAATTATTACTTGCGATAAGACAAACTGAGAGGCAAAGGATGAGCACAGTTTACGAAGTTATTTTAGCCCTATATAAAACCACTCGAAGAAATCGACGAAGCGATACCTGCTCATGTGGAGTGGCTTAAAAAGGGGTACGCAGAGGGGATTTTCCTGACATCCGGTAAAGGGATCCCAAGAAACGGTAGTGTCATTCTCGCTAAATGCGAGAGTCTTGCTTCTCTTGAAGAGCGCTTACGCGAGGATCCTTTTCAGAGGTTAAAGCTTGCGACTGTTGAGATCATTCCCTTTGAACCCAGTATGAAGACAGAACTCTTAGACAATGTGTTTTGACCCCGCAATAAAAAAACCACG
>NZ_JAIWJZ010000194.1:0-347 GCF_020216105.1 Enterobacter sp. K16B | reverse complement strand
CGGCGAGGGGAGTGAAAAAGAACCTGAAACCGTGTACGTACAAGCAGTGGGAGCACCTTCGGGTGTGACTGCGTACCTTTTGTATAATGGGTCAGCGACTTATATTCTGTAGCAAGGTTAACCGTATAGGGGAGCCGAAGGGAAACCGAGTCTTAACTGGGCGTTAAGTTGCAGGGTATAGACCCGAAACCCGGTGATCTAGCCATGGGCAGGTTGAAGGTTGGGTAACACTAACTGGAGGACCGAACCGACTAATGTTGAAAAATTAGCGGATGACTTGTGGCTGGGGGTGAAAGGCCAATCAAACCGGGAGATAGCTGGTTCTCCCCGAAAGCTATTTAGGTAGC
>NZ_JAIWJZ010000023.1:0-44061 GCF_020216105.1 Enterobacter sp. K16B | reverse complement strand
CTCAGACGCTTATTTGCCGGCGGCGGTACGCCACTCTTTGATGTACTCCAGGCGTTTTTTCGGCTGCAGGTATTCCAGCAGCGTTTCATCAACCGGGATCGGCTTCAGCGCGTTGCCGAGGATTTTGGTCAGGCCGTCGATATCATTTTTCCCTTCGATATCGTTACGAATGGACGGAATGTCCGCCTGATTGGCCAGAATGCTTTGCCCTTTTTCAGAGAGCACGTAGTCGAGCCACAATTTGGCCGCATTGCTGTTTTGCGACTGCTGGCTGATGAACGACACGCGCGACAGCACCAGGGTGTAATCCTTCGGATAGGCGATGCCGAGCGACGGATCGTTCTTCGCACGCGCTTCAGCATAGGATCCAAGGATATTAAAGCCGATCAGGTTTTCACCGGAGGAGACACGCTCCATCATGGTGCCGGTAGACGACTGCACCGATAAGCCCCCTTTGGCGACGTCGGCCAGGGTCTTAAAGTAGTTTGGATCGGCGTTGTGATCCTGCACCGAGAGCATAAAGCCCAGACCCGATTTTTCGATGTCATAGGTGGTGACTTTGTTCTTGAATTTGTCCGTCTGGCTGGCGATAAGCTTCGCCAGTGCGGCGTGCGAATCCGGCACGTCGCCCGCCGGGATCAGGCGCTTGTTGTAGATAAAGACCACCGGCTCATAGGTGGTGCCGTAGGCCTTATCTTTCCAGACCGCCCATTTCGGCAGTTGGCTCTGTTCCGGGGATTTGTACTCCATGGCGTAGTCGGTGGCGAGCTTCAGCCCGGTGTCCATCGAGGAGCTCCAGACCACGTCGCCGCTCACGCCGCCCGAGGCCTGTTCGCTGATGAAACGGTTGTACAACTCGGTGCTGTTCATGTCGTTGTATTCGACTTTGATGCCCGGGTAGGTTTGTTCGAAGCCCTGGATAAGCGGTCCGGCGGCTTTGATGTCGGTGGTGGAATAAATGACAACCTTGCCCTCTTTCGTGGCGGCATCGACCACTTTTTGATACTCAGCAGGATAGCCCTGCGGCAGGGCGGACAGTGCAGAAGCAGAGAACAGTACAGTAGCGGTAAGCAGAGAAATTCGGAACGTGTTCGACATTATAGTTAACCTTTTAGTTACATTTGAGGAACTAATTGTCAACATAGCGTATCGGGCTCTCCCCACAATAGGGGGGAGCGGATAATGATTCCGAAGTGTGATTGTCGCCGTCGTTTCAGCAATTAACACCATAAAATCCGCGAACGTTAGCCAACGAACGGTTGCGGATTACGGTTTGTCGGGAGCTTTGCGGTATAACCTGCGCGGATGACCAATATTGCCATACAGCATTTCGATGTTGATCAACCCGCTCTCCACGCAGTATTCAAGGTAGCGACGCCCCGTGGTTTTGCTGATCCCTACGTTTTCCACCACCTCTTCAACCGACATCGCACTGTCGGGATGGTCGGCGAACAGGCGTTTAATCCGCTCCAGCGTCTGGGGTTCAATGCCCTTCGTGGACGGCGCAGGTGAGGACTCCGCGGCCGGCAGGTTAAACAGGCGATCCAGCGCATGCTGGTCGACCACCTTCACCTGCTGCACGGTGTGGATGAAGCGCATAAACCGCTCCAGCGAAGCGTGCAGACGCTGGAAAAATACGGGCTTTATCAGGTAGTCAAACGCGCCGCTGCGCATGGCGTGGCTGCAGGTTTGCATATCGCTGGCGGCGGTGATGAAGATCACCGAGCATTCATAGCTTTTTAGCAGCGGGTTATCGATTAACTCCACCCCTTTACCGTCCGGAAGATAGTTATCCAGCAGGATAAGGCGCGGCTGATGCTGACGGATCAGGCTGTGCGCCTGTTCGATTGACGCGGCGATGCCCACCACGCGCAAATGAAAATTCTGCTCAATATACTCGCGATGCAGCTCCGCCAGGTGCGGCTCATCTTCAACTATCACAACATCAAGTGGTCGGGTCATGCTGTTGTCCATTCGGAATAAACACAGAAAAAATCGTGCCCTGCGGCGTGTTATCGGCAATCTCAATACTGCCGCCCGCCTTATCGATATAGCCTGCCACCAGGAACAGGCCAATACCATGCTCGGTGCCCACAATGTCGTTTTCACGTTCCGGTTTGCTGCTGAACCCCTGGCGGAAAATATGCGGCTTCAGCGCATCGTCCACGCCGCAGCCTCTGTCGGCCACCTCGATCAGCAGCTCCTGGTTACGGTCAGAGATGTAGAGTTCTACCGGGGCGTGGACCTGGGCGTTGAGGGTCGCATCCACGGCGTTATCCAGTAGATTACCAATAATGGACATCAGCTCCGTTTCACTGAGCGCGGCAGGCATGCGGGTGAGCTGGCAGGCGGGATCAAACTGCAGTTCGATGCCTTTTTCGCGCGCGCTGACATATTTACCCAGCAGCAGCCCGCACAGCGCCGGGGAGACAAAACGGGCAGAGACAAAGTCCAGCACGCGCTGCGCGCCTTCTGACTGCACCTGGATGTATCGGATCGCCTCATCATAGTGTTTCATCTGCAGCAAGCCCACCAGCGTGGCGGTCCAGTTCAGCTGTTCGTGACGCATAATGCGCAGGTTATCCGCATAGCGTTTGATCTGACTAAGCTGGCTGCTGAGGGTGTTGATGTCGTTTTTGTCGCGAAAGCTATACACCCAACCGCTTTCAACGCCGGGTTCGACCTCAATGGCGACGCGGTTGACGATCACCTCTCGCTGGTTCAGCACGGCAATCTGGTCATGGCTGCCGCTGCTCACCGAGGCGTAACGCTGGGATAAAAAGCCCGGAGATGTCTGCAGAACGTCTTCCAGCGGTTTGCCGATAAGGTCTTTCTCACTTTGACGAATATCCAGCATTTCGCGGGCGGCGCGGTTAATTAAAATCAGCTGCTTCTCTTCATTGACGGCAAATACCCCTTCATACATGGCTTCTAATAGCGCCCGCTGCTGCAAAACCAGCTGAGCGATATCTTTCGGCTCCAGCCGGAACATCTGTTTTTTTAAATTCCGGGTAAACAGCCAGGAGAACATAAACAGCAACAGCAGAAGCGCAACGCCGTATAACCCGGACTGCCACAGAATACGGGCATTAATGTTGGCAATATACGACGTCAGATAGCCGACCGAGACAATGCCGATGACCTGATGCTGGGCGTTGAAGATGGGCGCTTTGCTGCGCAGCGACACGCCAATCCCACCCTGACGCACGGAAATGATGGTTTTACCCTTTAATACCTCCGCGTTATCCCCTCCGATCATCGGTAAATTAATGCGCTCCGGAGATTCCGAATGGTAGAGGTGCTGCTCGCGGGTATCGCCAATCACAATATAGCTGGCATCGCTTTCGGCACGCAGCGGCTGAATCAGCCGGGCGATGCCCGGAATATCTCTGGCGACCACCTTGTCAGCCAGACCCGGCATCAGCGCAATCTGGCTGGCCTGAACCCGGGCGCGCTGGCCGAGATCGTGATGAAGCTGCCGGTCAATAAAATGAAACAGGATGGTTCCCAGCAGAACTAACAGCAGGCAGGAGAAGCACACCAGCGCTAAAAACAGCTTTACCTGAAATGAGAGTCTGCGTTTCATTCAACCTGCGACAGTGTTGTAAAAGTGACATTTGCCGAGCCTGACATGTGCAAATAGCGGACGCAATCTGGCGAGAAAAGAGTTGTGACCTGGCTTTTCGTTTTCGGCGTTATAGCCACAAGGATCTCGTCAGGCTATTCTTCATTCAGCACGATAATAATTACAGAGGCAATGTCATGGATAAAGAACTACTGGATGCGGGCTACCGGGCCTATACCGGCGAGAAAATTGACGTCTACTTCAACACCGGGATCTGCAAACACTCCGGTAACTGCGTGCGTGGGAGCGCAAAGCTGTTTAATCTGAAACGTAAGCCGTGGATCATTCCCGATGAAGTTGACGTTGAAACGGTTATACGCGTGATTGATACCTGCCCGAGCGGTGCGCTGAAGTATCGCCAGAAATAAGCGAGGAACCATGGATATTCTTGAAGGCCATAACAAGTTTTACGTGAACGATGCGAACGGCAATCAGGTCGCAGAGATTGTCTTCGTGCCGACCGGCGAGCACCTGAGCATTATCGAGCATACCGATGTGGATGAGAGCCTGAAAGGGCAGGGCGTCGGTAAACAGCTGGTGGCGAAAGTGGTGGAGAAGATGCGCGGTGAGAACCGCAAAATTATTCCGCTGTGCCCGTTCGCGAAACATGAGTTTGATAAAACGCGGGAATATGACGATATTCGGGCGTAAATAACACCGGCGATGGCTGGTGTTATTTCAGACTGCTGACAACGTGCGATTCGTGAGTTTCGCCCGGCGGCGCTACGCTTGCACGGGCCTACAATGAATTGTGCAATTAATTGATATCGTTGTGAAATGTAGGCCGGGTAAGCGCAGCGCCACCCGGCAAAAAAGACAGTTATCTCACCTGCTCAAACAGCAATACCAGCGCTATCAGCACCATCAACCCTCCCGATGCCCTGCTCACCAGACGCGCCGCCTGTGGCCGGGTCGCCAGCACCGCTTTCGAACCATACCCCACCAGCAGGTAGACCAGGGTACAGGTGATAAGATGCATCATCCCAAGCGCAGACATCTGCAACGCTATCGACCAGCTTCCGGTTGGGTCTGTAAATTGCGGAAGCAGGGCCAGGAACAGCAAAAAAACCTTCGGATTTAGGCCGCTAATGCAGAGTCCTTTCACCGCCCACTGCGTCCAGTTACCCGCATGTTGGGTGGCCTTTTCCGGTGCGGCAGGGTGACGCCATAGCGTTATGCCAAGCCACAGCAGATACAGGGCTCCCGCCACGGTCAGCCCGGCTAACGCCAGCGGATGTTGAGCAATCAATACCCCCACGCCAGCCACCACAACCAATGTGGCTAGCAGATGCCCGGCCATTAACCCCATCACCGCCGGGACCACGCGGCGGCCGTTGATCCCGGCGCTGATAGCGTAGGCCCAGTCGGCCCCCGGGGTCATGATGAGCAGAAAAGAAACCACCCAAAAGCCGGCCACAATACTCATTTCCATTGTCCTGAAATACTCCCGCAGTGCGTTATACGTTGCGAAAAAGAATATCGCTAATACTGCGAAATAGGCTTTCAATGTTATGCTCATAACACGGTGAAAATGAGAAAATCTTCCACATGGATAGCATTGATCGAAAAATTCTTGCTGAGCTGCAGTCTGACGGCCGCCTGTCGCTTACCGAGCTGGCTGAGCGGGTGAATCTGAGCCTCTCGCCGTGCCATCGTCGCGTGCGGGCGCTGGAGCAAAGCGGGGCCATAACGGGATACCGGGCAAGCCTCGACCCCGCCAAAATGGGGTTTAACTTCCTGGCGATAGTGTTTGCGACGCTGAAAGAGGGTGACCGCAAGGCGGTTAGCGCGTTTGAAGAGGCGGTAGAGGAGATCCCGCAGATCGTGCTGGCCCAGCGCCTGTTTGGCGATCCTGATTATCTGATGCACGTCGTGACCCGCGACCTTTCCGCTTTCCAGAAGCTCTACGACGAGAAGCTCTCCGCCATGCCCGGCGTGCAGCATCTTCGCTCAACGCTTGTTATGAAAACGGTGGTGCAGGACAGGCCTTTTCCGCTGTAAGCAGCAGGCCGGGACTGAATGGCCTGCCCGGCATCGCGCCGGGCAGGAAAGGGGATTAGCCCACAAACATCACCGACACGCACAGCACGCCGACGATAAGCGTCAGCAGGTTGCCCATGGAACGGTACTGTTTCAGGGAGGGGATCAGATACGTCGACAGCGTCGGCATGATAAACAGGATCATGGCGATTAGCGGGCCGCTGATGGCGTAAATCATCGAAATGGCGTTCGGGTTAATGCAGCAGACGGCAAAGGTGATGAACGACACCCCCATAATAGAAACTGCGCGGTTAAAGGCGCGGCTCTTTTTCACACCCACCTGGTTGAGCGACGACCTCACGATCTCCGTCGCCCCTTCTATCACCCCAAAATAGGTGCCGAGGAACGATTTCGACATCGCAATAATCGCCACAATAATCCCGGAAATACCGAGCCATGCCGGTGACGAGGGCATCATCGACAGCGCTGACAGGATAGTCACCCCTTGCGCTTTGGCGGTCACAATGTACGACGGTGGGATAGAGAGCAGGCAGCTGAAGACAAAGAACAGCACGCTCAGGCAGATAATCAGATATGCCACCTTCATGATCTTCTTGCATTTATCCATCGCGCCATCGGCAAACTTCTCGCGACGATCAACGGCAAACGTCGAGATAATCGGGGTATGGCTGAACGCAAACACCATCACCGGAATCGAAATCCATACCTGATGCAGCGTATGGCGATCGACGGTCATCTGGCTGGTGAGCAGCGAGGGCTGCCAGCTGCCGATCAGATAGAGTGAGACAAACAGGAAATAGGCAATCAGCGGAAACACGAGGAAGCCCATCACTTTTATCGTGATATGCCGTCCCATCAGGAAGATCAGATTAAGCACCAGCACCACGCCCAGGCTGACCAGCACGCGAACGGTGGTGTCTACCGTCAGGTGTTTCGCCAGCTGTTCCGTCAGCGAGTTGGTGATGGCCACCGCATAAATCTGCACCACTACAAAGAAGGCGATGAAATAGAGCGTGGTGATCAGATTGCCAATCTTCCTGCCGTAGTAGTGCGAGACGGCGCCGGTGATCCCTTCATTGCCTTTTGTTTTTGACGACAGGATAAATTGCGCCAGCGCCCGGTGTGGCCAGTAGGTTAAGGGGTAGGCCACGAGGGCGGTAATAAACAGGACAATAGCGCCTGCGGAGCCCAGCTGAATGGGCAGGAATAGCGTTCCTGCGCCCACGGCTGTGCCGTAGAGAGCGAAACTCCAGAGAGTCTCATCTTTTGACCAAATTTTCGACATTAGAGCAACGTATCAACTATCAAACCATCGGAATGGAGTGCAATTTACCATAGTTATGCCTGGAGAGCGCAGTTGCTTCGAAGTGGTCAGGCCGGAACGGACGTCCGGCCAGAGGAGATTTAGCCTGCCAGGGCGCGTCGCTGCTGGCGGCGCTTAAGAAATTTTTCGCGAAGGCAATCGTACGCCCAGTTATAGAACACGGTGTACGGCAGGAAGAACAGGAAGAAACCTATTTCCAGTGTGAATGCCTGAAGCAGCGTGACCCCCAGCACGGCGGCGACAATCGATACGCCAATCACAATAAACCCGCATTCGAAGCCCAGCGCATGCAGCGTACGCACTTTTGCCGTACGTGTGACACGCTGAACCGGCCAGAAACGGTCGAAGCCGACGTTATAGATAATGTTCCAGAGCATAGCCGTGGTGGCCAGAATAATGGTCAACCCACCCATCTCCACCACGGAACGCTGCATAAGCCAGGCCGCGGTGGGGGCGAGGATCGCCGTCGCGATCCCTTCGAAACAGACAGCATGAAAGATCCGCTCCGGCAGTTTACGTTGGAGTGCATCCTGATGTTGCATAGTTATAGACCTCATTAATTCGCCGGTATGGGCGTTGATGCTGCCTATTTTTATCGCTAAAGCTGATATATTAAAGATGGTATCCATCGTAAAAGTAGATAGTTTATGCGCTATTCACCTGAAGCCCTTACCGCCTTTGTCGAGACCGTTGCGGCGGGCTCTTTTTCGGCTGCCGCTCGCCGGCTGCGTAAAAGCCAGTCGACGATCAGCACGTCCATTGCCAATCTTGAAGCCGATCTGGGATTCGAGCTGTTTGACCGCTCGGCGCGCCAGCCGGTGTTAACGGCCCAGGGGGAACAGGTGCTGGGCTATGTGCAGGCCATTCTCGCCGCCAGCACGCGGCTGGATGAGCTGGCGGTGTCGCTAACGGCGCAAACCGAGGCGCGTCTGACGTTTGTCCTTTCCGATACCCTCAACCCGGACGTGCTGGAAGAGATGATGAAGCAGTTTGACGCCCGCTTTCCCCATACGGAATTCGAATGTCTGATTGGCGAGGAGGAGGACGTGATCGACCTGCTGCAAAAGGAGCGAGCCCAGGTGGGACTGACGGAAGCCCGGGACAGCTACCCCACCGATATCGGCGCTACCCGCCTGCCGATACAGACCCGGATGGCGATCTATGTTGCCACCACACACCCGCTGGCGGGGCAGGATGACGTTCAGCATGACGAGCTGCACGGCTGGCGGGAGCTGCGGCTGAGCACCTATCTTGAACGCGAGGCTGAGATCGCCCGCGGGCCCGTCTGGTCAGCACCGAATTACCTGTTACTCTTGAGTATGGCGGTACAGGGATTTGGCTGGTGCGTGTTGCCCTGCGCGCTGGTGGATGAGTTTGCCGCCGCGAAATCCCTGGTACAGCTCAACGTGCCAGGCTGGCCGCGGGCGATCGGCATCGATCTGCTGTGGAATAAACGATCCCCTCCCGGCGTGGCCGGACGCTGGCTGCGGCAGTATCTGCAGGATGCGCGCTGATCCTTGTGATTAAACTCACTATTTTTAAACAATTAAGATAATTGCCAGTAACAATCCTCTACTATCGTCATGTCATTTAACACAGAGGTCGTGATGAAAGATGTCGTAATAGTGGGTGCGTTGCGTACAGCTATCGGCTGTTTTCAGGGAGCGCTGGCGCGTCATTCGGCGGTTGACCTGGGGAGCGTGGTGGTGAAAGCGCTGGTGGAACGCAGCGGGATCGCAGCACATGAAGTGGACGAGGTGATCCTCGGTCAGGTGCTCACGGCCGGCGCCGGACAAAACCCTGCACGGCAGGCGGCGCTGAAAGGCGGGCTGCCCAATACCGTCTCTGCCATTACCATCAACGACGTCTGTGGATCAGGATTAAAAGCGCTGCATCTCGCGACGCAGGCCATTCAGTGTGGTGAAGCGGATGTGGTTATTGCTGGCGGGCAAGAGAACATGAGCCGCGCGCCGCATGTACTGACCGACAGCCGTACTGGCGCACAGTTGGGCAATAGCCAGCTGCTCGACAGCCTGGTGCATGACGGGCTATGGGATGCCTTTAATGATTACCATATGGGCGTGACGGCGGAAAACCTGGCGCGCGAGTACGGCATCAGCCGTGAATTGCAGGATGCGTATGCGCTCAGCTCGCAGCAAAAAGCGCGCGCGGCGATCGACTCCGGGCGTTTTCGCGACGAAATTGTGCCGGTCAGCACCCGGCGCCAGAATGGCGACGTTATCGTCGTGGATACCGATGAACAGCCGCGCACCGACGCCAGTGCCGAAGGCCTGGCGAGACTGAATCCTGCTTTTGAAACGCAGGGCTCGGTGACGGCGGGGAATGCCTCTTCCATTAACGACGGCGCTGCCGCTGTCATGATGATGAGCGAAAGCAAAGCCCTTGAGCTCGATCTCCCTGTGCTGGCCCGCATTAAAGCCTTCGCCAGCGTGGGGGTTGATCCTGCGTTAATGGGGATCGCGCCGGTCTATGCGACTCGTCGCTGTCTCGATCGTGCAGGGTGGCAGCTTTCTGACGTTGATCTGATTGAGGTGAACGAAGCTTTTGCCGCGCAGGCCATCTCGGTTGGCAAAATGCTGGAGTGGGATCCACTGCGGGTTAACGTTAACGGTGGGGCGATCGCGCTGGGGCATCCTATCGGCGCTTCCGGGTGCCGGATCCTGGTTTCGCTGGTCCACGAAATGAAAAAGCGCAACGCCCGTAAAGGGATTGCCACCCTCTGTATCGGCGGTGGGCAAGGGGTGGCCCTGGCCATCGAACGCTAATCCTGGTTCATCGAATAAAACCTCCTGCGGGAGGTTTTTTTTATCCTGCTGCTTGTTGCCTGGCTGCGTATCGTGATCCGGGCGTCATTTTCGTTATAAACAAAATAAAAAATGAAACGCTGTTTTAATTGTAATTGAAAAGCCCACTTTATGCCGATAGTATGTGCTCATGATGAAAAACGAAACATTGTTTCGTTTATTTTCCGCCTTCGGGCATGACCACATCTGGAGGTTACCGTGGACGTCAGAGAAAGCATCCACAGTGCGCACGCCAAAACGCTGGATACAGAGGGGCTGCGCAATGCGTTTTTAGTCGGGCAGGTGTTCGAGGCTGATAACTACACCATGGTTTACAGCCATATCGACCGCATTATTGTGGGCGGGATTATGCCCGTCACGCAAACCGTCTCCGTGGGCGGTGAGGTTGGTAAACAGCTGGGCGTAAGCTATTTTCTGGAGCGTCGCGAGCTGGGGGTCATTAATATCGGCGGGCCGGGCACCATCACCGTCGACGGCCAGTGCTATGAGATTGGCCATCGCGAGGCGCTGTACGTGGGGAAAGGGGCAAAAGAGGTGCTCTTTGCCAGCATCGACGGCAGCAAACCGGCGAAGTTTTACTATAACTGCGCGCCGGCACATTACACCTGTCCAACCAAAAAAGTGACTCCGGCGGATGTCGCCCCGGTAACGCTTGGCGACAACATCACCAGCAACCGCCGCACCATCAATAAATACTTCGTGCCGGACGTGCTGGAGACCTGCCAGCTCAGCATGGGGTTGACCGAGCTGGCGCCGGGCAACCTGTGGAACACCATGCCGTGCCATACCCACGAGCGCCGGATGGAGGTCTACTTCTATTTCAATATGGAGGAGGACGCCTGCGTGTTCCATATGATGGGACAACCCCAGGAAACGCGCCATATCGTGATGCACAACGAGCAGGCGGTCATTTCGCCGAGCTGGTCCATTCACTCCGGCGTCGGGACGAAAGCCTATACCTTTATCTGGGGAATGGTGGGTGAAAACCAGGTCTTTGATGATATGGACCATGTTGCGGTCAGCGATCTGCGCTAGTCGCGGGCAGTGAAGTATCAACCTGCCTGTGCGTGACAGGCTCTGAACGAGTAAGGAACAAACATGATTCTGGATGCATTTTCTCTGCAGGGTAAAGTGGCCGTGGTCTCCGGGTGTGACACCGGTCTGGGTCAGGGGATGGCGTTAGGGCTGGCGGAAGCGGGCTGCGATATCGTCGGGATTAATCTCGTTGAGCCGACGGAAACCATCGAGCGCGTGACGGCCCTGGGTCGCCGTTTCCTGAGCCTGACCGCTGACCTGCGTAAAATTGACGCCATTCCTGAACTGCTGGCGCGCGCGGTGGCGGAATTCGGTCATATCGACATCCTGGTGAACAATGCCGGGCTGATTCGCCGCGAAGATGCGATTAACTTCAGCGAGCGCGACTGGGACGACGTGATGGATTTGAACATCAAGAGCGTATTTTTCATGTCCCAGGCGGCGGCAAAACATTTTATTGCGCAGGGGAACGGCGGCAAGATCGTTAATATCGCCTCTATGCTCTCGTTCCAGGGCGGCATTCGCGTACCGTCATACACCGCGTCCAAAAGTGCCGTGATGGGCGTGACCCGCCTGCTGGCAAACGAATGGGCGAAGCATAATATCAATGTGAATGCGATTGCACCGGGTTACATGGCAACCAACAACACGCAGCAGCTGCGCGCCGACGAGCAGCGTAGCGCGGAAATTCTCGACCGCATTCCGGCGGGGCGCTGGGGGCTTCCGGGCGATCTGATGGGGCCGGTCGTGTTTCTGGCCTCGTCGGCGTCGGACTATATCAACGGCTACACCGTGGCGGTGGATGGCGGCTGGCTGGCGCGATAAGCCGCTTCTGGCAAACACCTCTGCCTTCGGGCGGAGGTTTTTTTTGCTCAAAAATTGTCAACGTCCATATCGTTAAACACGAAAAATCCATACTAAAAAGTCATGAATGACCATCATCACACTTTTATTGCTGCAAAATTAAGGTATTAGTAAATGAATGCGATTATTCAGCATTAATTGAAATTGTAATGTCCATCACAGATCGCTATGTCGTAGCGAAATAATCCATATCTTCACCTTTTCCCACCTGACACTTTTTCTCGCTATCTCGTAATTTCACTTAACGCATTTACTGTTCAGGCAGGAAACTATGACATCAATAAATGACTCTACCCTTATGCCCGCTGCGCTGCGGGATACACGTCGCATGAACCAGTTTGTCTCTGTGGCCGCCGCCGTGGCGGGCTTATTATTCGGGCTGGATATCGGCGTGATTGCCGGCGCCTTACCGTTTATTACCGATCACTTTACCCTGAGCAGCCGTCTGCAGGAGTGGGTGGTGAGCAGCATGATGCTTGGCGCGGCTATCGGCGCGTTGTTCAACGGCTGGCTCTCGTTTCGTCTGGGGCGCAAATACAGCCTGATGGTCGGGGCGGTTCTGTTTGTCGCGGGCTCCATTGGCTCCGCATTTGCCACGCACGTGGAGGTGTTGCTGCTCTCCCGCGTGCTGCTGGGGGTGGCGGTGGGGATTGCCTCCTACACGGCCCCACTTTATCTCTCCGAAATGGCGAGTGAGAACGTGCGCGGGAAGATGATCAGCATGTACCAGCTGATGGTCACCCTGGGTATTGTGCTGGCGTTCCTCTCTGACACTTACTTCAGCTACAGCGGCAACTGGCGCGCAATGCTTGGCGTGCTGGCCTTGCCGGCGCTGGTGCTGATCGTGCTGGTGATTTTCCTGCCAAATAGTCCGCGCTGGCTGGCGCAAAAAGGGCGCCACGTGGAGGCGGAAGAGGTGTTGCGTATGCTGCGCGACACCTCAGAAAAAGCGCGCGAAGAGCTCAATGAAATCCGCGAAAGCCTGAAGCTGAAGCAGGGAGGCTGGGCGTTGTTTAAGATCAACCGCAACGTGCGCCGCGCGGTCTTCCTCGGCATGCTGCTGCAGGCGATGCAGCAATTCACCGGCATGAACATCATCATGTACTACGCGCCACGCATTTTCAAAATGGCCGGGTTCACCACCACGGAACAGCAGATGATCGCCACCCTGGTGGTCGGGCTGACCTTTATGTTCGCCACCTTTATTGCCGTATTCACCGTGGATAAAGCCGGACGTAAACCGGCGTTGAAAATTGGCTTCAGCGTGATGGCGCTCGGTACGCTGATCCTCGGCTACTGTCTGATGCAGTTTGATAACGGCACCGCCTCAAGTGGCCTTTCCTGGCTTTCTGTCGGCATGACGATGATGTGTATTGCAGGATACGCGATGAGCGCCGCGCCCGTGGTCTGGATCCTGTGCTCCGAAATCCAGCCGCTCAAATGCCGTGACTTTGGCATCACCTGCTCGACGACCACCAACTGGGTGTCCAACATGATCATCGGCGCGACGTTCCTGACGCTGCTGGACGCCATTGGCGCCGCGGGAACATTCTGGCTCTATACCGTGCTGAACGTAGTGTTTATCGGCGTCACGTTCTGGCTGATCCCGGAAACGAAAGGCGTAACGCTGGAACATATCGAGCGCAAGCTGATGGCAGGGGAGAAATTGCGCAATATCGGGGTGTGATCGTATTGCCTGTATAAACGCTTCAGACGATGCCGGAGTTGGAATGATTCTGCGTTATGACAATAATAACGTAATGAAACTCACTACCAACTCTGGCAGGGGGGGATAAATTAAGGGATTTGAGCTTAAGATAATTCTTAGGATAATGTATCATCCGACCACCGCTGTTATTTGCGCAAATTAAGCCGAATCCTAAAAAGAAAAATGCCTATGTCTGAGATGGATATCAAAAAAAGCACAGATCTTGATTTTCCCCGTTATGCCACCCCGGTTGTACACGCTAAAGAGATAGATCTTTTGGGCCTGGTTGAAGTGCTGCTGGCGGCGAAAAAACGCATTATCGCCGTGACGCTTGCTTTCACGCTGGTAGGTCTGGCCGTTTCATTTTTACTGCCGCAGAAATGGACCAGTAAAGCCGTGATCACGCAGGCAGAACAGTCGCAGTGGAACCCGTTGCGCCAGATGCTGGTTACGTTACAGGTCCTTGACGTGGATGCGAAAATTTCCCGCCCGGAAGTCTTTGATCTGTTTATTAAAAAGTTTCAGTCGCAGTCATTGCTCGAAGAGTACATGAAAACTTCTCCTTACGTGACGTCGCAGCTGGAAGGCACTGAGGTGGATGCGCTTGAGCTGCATCGTGCAATAGTCAATATCTCAGAACGAATGAAAGCAGTGAATGACACTCAGGTTAAAGATGCGGATAAAATGCCGTATGTCTCCTGGACATTGAGCTTCACGGCACCGACAGCAGGCGATGCGCAAACCGTGCTGGAAGGCTATATCAATTACATTACCGCGATTGTCGAAAAAGAGACGATTCAGAATATCCGTAGCCAGATAACCCTGAAAACGAAAGCTGTTGAGCAGCAGCTGGAACTTGACCGTGTTCGTCTGACCAATATTCATAATACCAACCTGCAGCGACTGAATTATTCGCTGGCCGTGGCGAATGCCGCAGGTATTAAAAAGCCGGTCTACAGTAACGGGCAGGCCGTAAAAGATGACCCGGATTACTCCGTTGCGCTCGGCGCTGACGGCATTGCGCAAAAACTGCAGATTGAAAAAAATCTGAAGGACGTGACCGAGCTGAATGCGGATTTCCAGAACCGGGAATACTACCTGGCACAGCTGAAAAAACTCTCCTTTGCCGACGTCAAACTTGAGCCCTTCAGGTACCAGCTTTCACCGTCCATGCCGGTGAAAAAAGATGGCCCGGGTAAAGCCCTGATTGTCCTTCTGTCGGCGATCCTGGGAGGGCTGTTTGCCTGCGGTAGCGTTTTACTGCGTGAGGCGATGCTCACCCGCAATCCTCTGCCAGAGCCGGTGACGGAATAACCTCTGCAGATTAAAAAGGCGCTGACTTCAGCGCCTTTTTTTATGGCTGCCGGTTGTGTTAAAAAAGATCCTGGATAATAAGGAGGGATGATGAAAACGATCGGCCTGATAGGTGGAATGAGCTGGGAATCGACAATCCCTTATTACCGCCTGATTAACGAAGGAATAAAGCAACGTCTGGGTGGTCTGCATTCCGCGAGTCTGCTGCTGCACAGCGTGGATTTTCATGAAATAGAAGCCTGCCAGTCGAGCGGAGAATGGGATAAAGCCGGGGAGATACTGGCCCAGGCGGCGCTGGGGCTGGAGCGTGCCGGCGCCGAAGGGATTTTGCTCTGTACCAACACCATGCACAAAGTGGCGTCGCACATTGAGGAGCGTTGCCCGCTGCCGTTCCTGCATATCGCTGATGCCACCGGGCGTGCGATTGCGGCATCCGGTATACGCCGCGTGGCGCTGCTGGGTACGCGCTACACCATGGAACAGGATTTTTATCGTGGGCGTTTGCACAGTGAGTTCGGCATCGAAAGCCTGATCCCTGATGAGCATGACCGGGCGCGCATCAACCAGATCATCTTTGACGAACTCTGCCTCGGTACCTTCAGCGAGTCATCCCGGGCATATTACGTCAGCGTGATTGAAAAGCTGGCGCAGCAGGGGGCTGAAGGGGTGATCTTCGGCTGCACGGAGATCGGCCTGCTGGTTCCGGTTGAGCGAAGCCCTGTACCGGTATTTGATACCGCCGCCATTCACGCAGCGGATGCCGTAGCCTTTATGCTCTCATAATGGCGCTTGTCGATCTGGTAAGCGAAGCGCTAGCTGGCGCGCGTGCGCCACTAAGTGTTCGGTGAACGCATCTACCAGTGCGGAAGACGGGCGGTGAAGCGGACGGATCAGGCTCACGGTGAACGGAACGGAAACGCTGAAACGGCGGATGACGATCCCGCTTCCGGCATAGTCCAGCGCCGTCAGCGGGTTAACGACCGCGACGCCGACGCCTGCCCGCACCATTGCACAGATTGAGGCTGCGCTGTGCGTCTCCACGACCATTCGCCGTTTTACCTGATGCTCGGCAAACAGCGTATCCAGGAGCTGTCGGTAACTGTCGGTCTGCGACAGACTAATGTAGTTTTCCCCGTGAAAATCCTCGGGTGTGAGCACGCTTTTTCCGGCAAGCGGATGTCCGGCCGGGAGAACGCACACTTCATCTAAAGAGAGTAATTCCATGCGTTCCGTTCCGGCGGGGGTGGAGAGGGTCTCGGTGAGTCCTAAATCATGGCGCTGCGCCGAAAGCCACTCTTCCAGCAGCGGGGATTCCTGCGGCACGATAGTGAGGCTGACTTCAGGATAGCGGGCCAGAAAAGGCTGTAGCAGCATCGGCAAAAAGGATTGCGAAAAGACCGGCAGGCAAACAATCGACAGCTCGCCCTGACGAAACTCGCGCAGGCTTTCTGCCGCACTCACGATTCTGTCCAGCCCGTACCAGGAACGCTGCACTTCTTCGAACAAACGTAACCCCTGCACCGTTGGGTGCAGCCTTCCGCGGGTGCGTTCAAACAGCTTTAGCCCCAGCACTTTCTCGAAGCGCGCCAGCTCGCGGCTGACTGTCGGCTGTGAGGTATGCAGCATCTGCGCGGCTTCGGTGAGATTACCGGTGGTCATCACGGCGTGAAAAATCTCAATCTGGCGTAAGTTGACGGCGGGCATAGGGCACCTGAAGGCTGAGGGTCATCCATATCATTTTTGCATAGACTCGGGATAAAACGATATTTTTTATTCTCTTTGCGCTGTGGCGTAATCATAAAAAATTTGATGACCCGGAGAAGACCATGCCACGCCCGCTCAACCAGACTGATACCGATTTGAATGCTGACAACCTGCTACGCCTGCCTGCCGAGTTTGGCTGCCCGGTGTGGGTTTATGACGCACAGATCGTTCGCGAAAAGATCGCCGCCCTGCATCAGTTTGACGTGGTGCGTTTTGCCCAGAAGGCCTGTTCCAATATTCATATCCTGCGTCTGATGCGCGAGCAGGGGGTAAAAGTTGACTCCGTGTCACTGGGGGAAATCGAGCGCGCGCTGGCGGCGGGTTTTGATCCAAAAGCTGACAGCGATGCGATCGTCTTTACTGCCGATGTCATCGACGATGCCACCCTGGCGCGCGTGCACGAACTGCAGATCCCGGTGAATGCCGGGTCTGTGGATATGCTGGAGCAGCTGGGGCAGGTTTCTCCCGGCCATCGCGTCTGGCTGCGCGTGAACCCGGGCTTTGGCCATGGTCACAGCCAAAAAACCAACACCGGCGGTGAAAACAGCAAACACGGGATCTGGTATGCCGATATGCCTGCTGCGCTGGAGGTGCTGCAGCGTTACAACCTGAAGCTGGTGGGCATTCATATGCACATTGGCTCTGGTGTGGATTATGGTCATCTGGAGCAGGTGTGCGGCGCAATGGTGCGCCAGGTGGTGGACTTCGGGCAGGATCTGGAGGCGATCTCCGCCGGTGGTGGTCTCTCCATTCCTTACCGTGAAGGCGAAGAGGCGATCGATACCGATCACTATTACGGCCTGTGGAGCGCCGCGCGTGACCAAATCGCCGCGCATCTGGGCCACGCGGTGAAACTGGAAATTGAGCCGGGTCGTTTCCTGGTGGCGGAAGCTGGCGTGCTGGTGTCGCAGGTGCGCAGCGTGAAAGAGATGGGCTCTCGTCACTTTGTGTTGATTGACGCGGGCTTTAACGATCTGATGCGTCCGTCCATGTACGGCAGCTATCATCACATTACCGCACTGGCTGCCGACGGCCGCGATTTAACGCAGGCGCCGCGCGTTGAGACCGTCGTTGCGGGGCCGCTGTGCGAATCGGGTGACGTATTTACTCAGCAGGAGGGAGGAAAAGTGGAAACCCGCGCGCTGCCAGAGGTTAAACCGGGTGATTATCTGGTGCTGCATGATACCGGTGCCTACGGGGCGTCGATGTCCTCTAACTACAACAGCCGCCCGCTGCTGCCGGAAGTGCTGTTTGATAACGGCAAGGCGCGGCTGATCCGCCGCCGCCAGACTATTCAGGAACTGCTGGCGCTGGAGCTCGTCTGAGTAAAGTAGGGCCCGGTGGTGACCGAATCGCGTAAGACCAGCGTGCCGGTAAACGGCGGGATCGCATCGACCGGCTGGTTTTTTGCCAGCCGGATCGCCTGATCGATGGCGGTGATAATCATACTGTCGATGGGCAGATAGACCGATGACAGCGCAGGCTCCAGCCATTTCGCGCAGGGGGCATCGTCAAAGCCGAACAGGGAAATATCCTGCGGGATCTTCAGTCCCGCCTGATGCAGCGCTTTGGACGCACCCAGCGCCATATCATCGTTACAGGCAAACAGGGCGCTGAACGACACACCTTCGGCAATCAGCTCTTTGCACAGCTCATATCCCCGCGTCATGCCCGCATCGCCGTATTTAATCCGACGCTCGTCCAGACGAATACCGTGCTTTTCCAGCGCCTTGCGGTAGCCCATCAGCCTCGCTTTCCCGGTGGGGGTGTGGATTGGGACGGTGATACAGGCGATCTCCCGGTGGCCCTGATTGATCAGGTAATCCACGGCCTTAAACGCGGCATCCTGCTGTTCGAAGAAGACGCAGCGATCCGGCGCCTGGCTCACTTCACGGTTAATGACCACCAGCGGCGTTTGCACGGTATTCATCAGCTTGATGATCGCTTTTTCGCTCATATAGCGCGTGTAAAGCACGATGGCATCACACTGGCGATCGGCCAGCATCTGCACCGCCTGTTCTTCCTGTTCCGGCGCGTCGTGGCCATCGGTGACGATCAGCTGTTTCCCGTGGGTTTCGGTCTGCCGTGACGCCTGTTGCAGAAGGCGGCCAAAGTAAAAGCCATCGAAGGTCGAGACCACCAGACCAATGCTGTTGCTGGTCTGGTTTGCCAGGGAACGCGCGAGAAAGTTCGGGCGATAGCCCAGCTCTTCCATCGCCGCAAACACCTGCTGGCGCGTACTCTCTTTAACCTGACCTGTGCCGTTCAGCACGCGCGATACCGTGGCCTTCGACACGCCCGCACGCAGTGAGACATCCAGCATTGTTGCCATTCTACATTCCTGATTCCACGTATTGGTCTGCAGTTTAACACAGACCTCACGGCGTATAAGCGATGCGGAAAGGGCAAAAACTCCGCCACGATCACGCTTTTCGGTAACGATTCGTCAGCCGACATCCTTGCCTGCCGGCAGTAAAACGATTCTGATAAGATAATCGACAAACCGAGCGGGAGCCGTCAGGCCTGCATATTCATTGAAAAACTCAGGTGAAACGTGAAAAAGAGTGCCATCCTTCCGCTTTATCATGCGCCGCAGTATGCGCAGCAGGTGACCGACTGGATCTGGCAGGCCTTTGGCGAGGGGCTTCCACGGGAATTTTTCCACAGCATCGTGGAGCATAGCCAGACGCCGGGGGCATTACCGCTGACCTTTATTGCACTGGAAGACGAACGGCTTGTGGGCACGGTGGGGCTCTGGCGCTGCGATCTCATCACCCGACAGGATCTCTTTCCGTGGCTGGCGGCGCTGTACGTTGACGATGCGGCGCGCGGCAAAGGGCTGGCGGGGCAGCTTCAGCAACATGTTATTTCCTGCGCCGCGCAGGCGGGGTATGAGACGCTCCATCTGTGGTCTGCCTGCCGTGACTTCTATGAACGTTACGGCTGGCAGTACATGGGCGATGCGCTGGAGTACCCGGATAAGACGGTACACCTTTACCGTTATTCGCTCTGCGCTTCCGCAGGCGACGCAACGGAGTGACGGCGCACTAAGGTTGGGCTGAAGAGATGGGTAATATCCGGCGGCTGGCGTTGCTCGGCCAGCGCTAACGCCAGCTCCGCGGCCTGCGTTGCCATCGTGATGATCGGGTAACGTACGGTGGTCAGGCGCGGGCGGACGTAGCGGGAGACCAGCACATCATCAAAGCCAATCAGTGAGATTTCTGCCGGCACCTCAATCCCGTTGTCATTCAATACCCCCATCGCCCCTGCGGCCATGGAGTCGTTATAGCTGGCCACTGCCGTAAAGTTTCGGCCGCGACCCAGCAGTTCGGTCATCGCCTGTTCGCCGCCGCTCTCATCCGGTTCACCGTAGGCTACCAGCCGGTCATTACACGGCAGACCGTTTTCGCGCAGGGCATCGTAGTAGCCCTGCAGACGATCTTCAGCATCAGAAATCGGGTGATTTGAGCAGAGATAGCCAATCCGGGTGTGGCCCTGTTGGATCAGATGACGGGTAGCAAGCCAGGCACCGTAGCGGTCGTCGAGCGCCACGCAGCGTTTTTCAAAACCGGGAATAATACGGTTGATGATCACCATCCCGGGGATCTGCTTCATCAGATGAATCAGTTCGGCATCCGGGATCATTTTGGCGTGAACCACCAGCGCCGCGCAGCGGTGGCGGATCAGCTGCTCGATGGCCTGGCGTTCTTTTTGCTCATTATGATAGCCATTGCCGATCAGTAAAAAATTGCCTGTCTGATAAGAAACCTGTTCCACCGCTTTTACCATGGCACCGAAAAAGGGGTCAGAAACATCTCCCACTACCAGACCAATGGTTTCTGTGGCCTGCTGGGCGAGCGCGCGGGCATTGGCATTGGGATGATAGTTCAGAGATTCCATGGCGTTTTGTACCGCCTGGCGCGATGCGTCACTGGCTTTTGGGGAGTCGTTAATCACACGCGAGACGGTGGCTACCGAGACACCTGCCAGACGGGCCACATCCTTTATTGTCGCCATTCAATACCTTCTTAGTGGGGGTAAGCGTTTACACACCAAATAGTGTTGCGGAAAAGCGCCGCGCATTCAAGGGGAGCGGATCCCCGCTCTCTACAAACGTGACGCAGAACAACCCTGGCGGTGTAATCGTTACACGCGCAGTCATGTCTGAAGAATGTCATTCTGAACCTTTAGTTACACTTTGCCTCAGGCTGTTGCGATTGTCAGATAGCGAGGACGTGAAAGAGATTGCTAAAGTCGAGATCCCAGAGGTATTGATTGGTGAGAATTCTTAGTACGGTTTCGTACTCATCTCTTGCACCAACCTGCGCGGATGCGCAGGTTTTTTTTCGCCTCCATTTTTGCTGTCGCTCCCGTATCACTTCTCGTGTAATCTGCCACCATTTACTATCAACCCTCCACACTGGCTGGCAAAGGGAGTTGAGATGCTATTTGGGTTCTTCCGTACACTTTTCCGTATTCTCTTTCGCATCCGCGTCACGGGCGATGCCCAGGCGCTTCGCGGTGAACGCGTTTTAATCACACCAAATCACGTTTCCTTTATCGATGGCATTCTGCTGGCACTGTTTTTGCCCGTGCGTCCGGTGTTTGCGGTCTATACATCCATTAGCCAGCAGTGGTACATGCGCTGGCTCACGCCGTTGATTGATTTTGTGCCGCTCGACCCGACAAAGCCGATGATGATTAAACATCTGGTCCGTCTGGTAGAGCAGGGGCGCCCGGTGGTCATTTTCCCGGAAGGGCGAATCTCAGTGACCGGATCGCTGATGAAGATCTACGACGGTGCGGGGTTTGTCGCGGCGAAGTCAAAAGCGACCGTGGTGCCGCTGCGTATTGAAGGGGCGGAGCTAACCCATTTCAGTCGTCTGAAAGGGCTGGTCAAGCAGCGTCTGTTCCCCACCATCACGCTGCATATTCTGCCGCCAACGTCGCTCCCGATGCCCGACGCGCCGCGTGCCCGCGATCGCCGTAAGATCGCCGGGGAGATGCTGCATCAGGTCATGATGGAAGCGCGTATGGCCGTTCGTCCGCGCGAAACGCTGTACGAATCCCTGCTCTCTGCGCAGTACCGCTATGGCGCGAAGAAAAACTGTATCGAAGACATCAACTTTACCCCGGATACCTATCGCAAACTGCTGACCAAGACCCTGTTTGTGGGCCGCATACTGGAGAAGTACAGCAAAAAGGGCGAAAAGATTGGCCTGATGCTGCCTAACGCGGGCATCAGCGCGGCGGTGATTTTTGGCGCGGTTTCACGGGGCCGTATTCCGGCGATGATGAACTACACGGCGGGTGTGAAGGGGCTTACCAGCGCCATCACCGCCGCTCAGATTAACACCGTCTTTACCTCCCGTCAGTTCCTGGACAAAGGCAAGCTCTGGCATCTTCCCGAGCAGCTCACTCAGGTGCGCTGGGTCTTCCTGGAAGATCTGAAAGCGGACGTGACCACCGGCGACAAGCTGTGGATTTTTGCGCATCTTCTGATGCCGCGTCTGGCCCAGGTCAAACAGCAGCCGGAAGATGACGCGATTATCCTCTTCACATCGGGTTCTGAAGGTAACCCAAAAGGCGTTGTCCACAGCCACAAGAGCATTCTGGCAAACGTTGAGCAGATCAAAAGCATTGCCGACTTTACCGCGAACGACCGGTTCATGTCGGCGCTGCCGCTGTTCCACTCCTTTGGCCTGACGGTCGGGCTGTTTACGCCGCTGCTGACCGGCGCTGAAGTGTTCCTCTATCCCAGCCCGCTGCATTACCGCATTGTGCCGGAGTTGGTGTATGACCGTAACTGCACCGTGCTGTTCGGGACTTCAACCTTCCTGGGTAACTATGCGCGTTTTGCCAATCCGTATGACTTCTATCGCGTGCGGTATGTGGTGGCTGGCGCAGAAAAACTGCAGGAGAGCACGCGTCAGATCTGGCAGGACAAGTTTGGTCTGCGCATTCTCGAAGGCTATGGCGTGACCGAGTGTGCGCCCGTGGTCTCGATTAACGTGCCGATGGCGGCGAAACCGGGAACGGTTGGCCGCATTCTGCCGGGGATGGACGCGCGTCTGCTGGCGGTGCCGGGCATAGAGGACGGCGGCCGTCTGCAGCTCAAAGGGCCAAACGTGATGAACGGGTATCTGCGCGTGGAAAACCCAGGCGTGCTGGAAGCGCCGACGGCGGAGAATGTCAACGGCGAGGTAGAAATCGGCTGGTACGACACCGGTGATATTGTCCGCTTTGATGAACAAGGCTTTGTACAGATCCAGGGACGTGCAAAACGCTTCGCCAAAATTGCCGGTGAAATGGTCTCTCTGGAAATGGTTGAGCAACTGGCGACCGCCGTGTCCGCCGAGAAGATGCACGCTACAGTCGTGAAGAGCGATGCCAGCAAAGGTGAGGCGCTGGTGCTGTTTACAACCGACAGTGAGCTTAAGCGCGACAGGTTACTCAGCTATGCGCGTGAACATGGTATTCCTGAGCTGGCGGTACCGCGCGATATTCGCTACCTGAAGCTGCTCCCGGTGCTGGGAAGCGGGAAGCCCGATTTCGTGACCCTGAAAGGCATGGTTGAAGAGGCGGAACAGCAAAATGCGTGAGTCAGTACACACTAACACCTCGCTCAGATCGAAAGGCATGCTGGCGGTCATTGCCGCGCAGTTTCTCTCTGCGTTTGGCGATAACGCGCTGTTGTTTGCCACGCTGGCGCTGCTGAAGGCCGAGTTTTACCCCGACTGGAGCCAGCCGATCCTGCAGATGGTGTTTGTGGGCGCTTACATTATATTTGCTCCCTTCGTCGGACAGGTGGCGGACAGCTTCCCCAAAGGTCGGGTGATGATGTTTGCCAACGGACTCAAGCTGCTGGGCGCAGCCAGTATCTGTTTTGGTTTCAATCCGTTTGTTGGCTATACGCTGGTGGGCATCGGTGCTGCCGCCTACTCCCCGGCGAAGTATGGCATCCTCGGAGAGCTGACCACGGGGGATAAGCTGGTCAAAGCCAATGGCCTGATGGAGTCCTCAACGATTGCCGCTATCCTGCTCGGCTCCGTCGCGGGCGGCGTCCTGGCCGACTGGCATGTTCTGGCGGCCCTGGGCGTGTGTGCAGTGGTGTATGGCGGGGCGGTCGTTGCTAACCTGTTTATTCCGAAGCTGCCGGTGGCTCGCCCGGGCCAGTCCTGGCGCTTTAAGCCAATGACCGGCAGCTTCTTTACTGCCTGTCGTGTGCTGTGGCGTAACGGTGAAACGCGTTTCTCCCTGATGGGCACCAGTATGTTCTGGGGCGCAGGCGTTACGCTGCGCTTCCTGCTGGTACTGTGGGTGCCGGTGGCGCTGGGGATCACCGACAACGCGACGCCAACCTATCTGAATGCGATGGTGGCTATCGGGATTGTGGTTGGGGCAGGCGCGGCGGCGAAGCTGGTCACGCTTGAGACGGTAGCACGCTGCATGCCGGCAGGGATCCTGATTGGCGTGGTGGTGCTTATTTTCTCGCTGCAGCATGCGTTATTGCCTGCTTATGCGCTCCTGATCCTGATTGGTATTCTCGGGGGCTTCTTCGTGGTGCCGCTCAATGCGTTACTGCAGGAACGGGGCAAGCAGACCGTCGGGGCGGGAAATGCCATCGCGGTACAAAACCTGGGTGAAAACCTGGCGATGCTGTTGATGCTGGGGCTTTATTCACTGGCAGTAAAAGTGGGCGTGCCGGTGGTGGGGATTGGCGTCGGGTTTGGCGGGCTGTTTGCGATTGCGATTGCCGCATTATGGCTTTGGCAGCGTCGCCGTTGATCAGTGCGGCCTGATGTCCTCATCCCGGCCCTCTCCCACAGGGAGAGGGAGCAAACCCTAAAAACGGCAACGTGCGTTGCCGTTTTGCTTTTATTACGGTGCCGGGTATGTGTATACCTGATGCACCGCTTCAATCTCCGCTAACACCTCTTCACTCAGGTTCAGATGGAAACTCTCAATGTTGGTTTTCAACTGCTCCAGGGTGGTCGCGCCCAGCAGGGTGCTGGCAACAAACGGCTGACGACGCACGAAGGCAAGCGCCATCTGCGCAGGGTCAAGACCGTGACGCTTTGCGATATCCACGTAGGCGGCAACGGCTTTCTGCGTCTGCTCGCCGCTGTAGCGGGTAAAGCGGCTAAAGAGAGTGTTACGCGCCCCGGCCGGTTTCGCCCCGTTCAGGTATTTCCCCGTCAGCGTGCCGAAACCGAGGCAGGAATAGGCGAGAAGTTCCACCTCTTCGTACTGTGTCACTTCGGCCAGACCCACTTCATAGCTGCGGTTAAGCAGGCTGTACGGGTTCTGGATGGTGACGATGCGCGGCAGATCGTGTTTATCCGCCAGATGCAGATAGCGCATCACCCCAAAGGCCGTTTCGTTAGAGACGCCAATGTAGCGGATTTTTCCCGCACGCTGGCACTCGGCCAGCGCTTCCAGTGTTTCCAGCAGCGTCACGGCAGGGGCGCTTTCATTCCAGCTGTAGCCAAGCTTACCAAAGCAGTTCGTGGGGCGCTGTGGCCAGTGAACCTGGTACAGATCGAGGTAGTCGGTCTGCAGACGCTTCAGGCTGGCATCCAGCGCGGCGCGGATATTTTTGCGATCGAGGATCTGATTCGGGCGGATCCCGGTATCGTTGTTGCGCGCCGGGCCACTGACTTTTGAGGCGATCACCAGCTTTTCACGGTTACCGTGTTTTGCCAGCCAGTTACCTACATACGTTTCGGTAAGTCCCTGCGTTTCCGGACGGGGGGGAACAGGGTACATCTCTGCGACATCAATCAGGTTAATGCCCTGGCTGACGGCATAATCGAGTTGTGCATGGGCATCGGCTTCGCTGTTTTGTTCACCAAATGTCATCGTGCCCAACCCCAGTTGGCTAATTTCGAGAGCGCTGTGGGGGATACGGTGATAATGCATAGCCGGCTTCCTCATGAGACATATAGACCGCGTCAGGGTGTTCCCGACAAAGGAATATAAACATGGCAGAGGGGAAGCAAAAGGGGAAGAAAAAAATCAAAAAGGCCAGCAAGCTACTGACCTCTCTCTGTTTATCGCTCGATAATTTGCGAGACTTCGTCGCGATTGATCTGCATTTTATTGCCTTCCTGGTCGCGGTAGCTGACCAGACCGGTATCATCATCGACTTCGGGTTTGCCGTCAGTCAGGATCATTCGACCGTCTTTTGTTGCCATGACGTAATCGCTGCTACAACCCGATACGGCAAAGGCTAAACCGACTGCTGAAACTAACACTGCCCATTTTTTCATCGTTATTGTCCTCATCTGGCTCGTATCAAATCATAGTCTAGTATTAACCCGATATGGCGAATGGAGAAAGCGGTAAAATCTTAAAAACCAGGTGATTATGTTTGAGAGCTCTCAAAATAAGTAAAAAACTATGTGTTAAGCAGGAAATGGCGTGCCAGCAGCGCGCCGGTAAAATTCTTTTTGAGATAAAAACCGCGTGGCAGAGTCAGTATGGGTTCACCCTGTGCGCCGATGGCCTCAGTGAGCGCTTTACTGTTCGCCGCTTTCGGACGCAGCTGTAACACTTCTCCGTGTCGGGCTGTAATGCGCTCTACCTGCCCAAGCACAATCATGTCCATCAGCTCCTCCCAGTCCAGACGCAGCTGGTGCTCCTCATCATCGGTTGGGCTCCAGAGCAGCGGGGCGCCAATGCGACGATCGGCCAGCGGGATCGCCCGCTCGCCTTCAACCGGTACCCACAGGACGCGCTTCAGCTTATGGCGAACATGGCTGGTTTCCCACGTTACGCCGGTATTGCCGGTTAATGGCGCCACGCAGACAAACGTGGTTTCAAGCGGCTTCCCCTGACGGTCTATGGGAATGGTTTTTAACTCCACGCCAAGGGCGGCAAAATCTTGCTCAGGTTTACTCCCAGCGCTGGCACCCAGCCAGAGCTCGAGCAGCATGCCGATCCAGCCTTTATCCCGTTTCAGATCCTTCGGGATCGGCAGCCCTGCCATGGCGGCCAGCTCGCCAAGCGAAAAGCCTGCCAGGCGCTGGGCCTGTTGTAGCAACTGGCTCTCGCTGGAGGGCGGTGAAAGCAAGGGTGTAAGCGGATGCATGATGGTAACCTTTTGATTAAAAAATAAACGAAGAAATTGTCCCCTGTGGATAGAGTTTAACTTTTTCTGTACCAATATGACATGTCTATGATTTATTGGATATTTTGTCACGTTGAAATCGTTTCACCGTGGGCGGAAAAGCGGTTGTTCAAATCTGGTCACTGACAATGAACAGGATCTTACACCATGTTATCCACAGAAAAATGGGATAACTGGGCATAACCCTGACTACTGTTTCAATTTACAGCCTTGACGTGCGATGAAAATCGAATTTTCACACAAATTGTGACTAACTTATTGGCACAATCTGTGGATAAAACCGACGCTGTTCGATCTTTCATCAGCACAACGATCTCTGATGTGATGATCGTCACGCTATTCTGCTTTTTGTTTACCGAACTGTATTTAACTGACTGTAAATAAAGAAATTATATTCAGTTGGCATAAGAGGGGGAACGGCGGTGATAAAGGTTGTTCATCGGTAATCAGACACTTCTTCACAACTATATCCACAGAAAAGGTGAATAAAATTCCCCTCGCTGCCTCACATCTGTTTATAACTCAGCACTTATTTGTGAGTTATTCAAATGTTATTAGGTTGCAGGCCTGTAAGAGAGTGGTTTACCGCCTCCCTGTAGTGTGAAACAATCATTCATATATAAGGTTTAGTTTGGGGTAGTCCGGTGATTGATGACGATGGCTACCGCCCGAACGTAGGAATAGTAATTTGTAATCGTCAGGGCCAGGTAATGTGGGCCCGCCGGTATGGTCAGCACTCCTGGCAGTTCCCGCAAGGCGGGATCAATCCGGGAGAGTCCCCAGAACAAGCGATGTACCGGGAGCTTTTTGAAGAGGTCGGTTTAAGCCGGAAAGATGTTCGTATTCTGGCTTCGACCCGCAACTGGTTGCGTTACAAGTTACCGAAACGTTTGGTGCGTTGGGACACAAAGCCGGTTTGTATCGGCCAGAAACAGAAATGGTTTCTGTTGCAGTTGGTGGGTAACGATTCAGACATCAATATGCAGACCAGCAGTACGCCGGAGTTTGATGGCTGGCGCTGGGTGAGCTATTGGTATCCTGTTCGTCAGGTCGTGTCATTTAAACGCGATGTTTACCGTAGGGTGATGAAAGAGTTTGCAAGTGTGGTGATGCAGCTTCAGGAGATCCCGCCTAAGCCGCAGAGCGCACCTGCCTGGCGACGTAAAAGAGGTTAAGCTACGCAAATCATGCTCACCCGCTTGCGAGAAATAGTCGAGAAGGTGGCCAGTGCGCCGCGTCTGAACGAGGCGCTGAATATTCTGGTCACTGACATCTGTCTTGCGATGGAGACCGAGGTCTGTTCGGTGTATCTGGCCGACCACGATCGACGCTGCTATTACCTGATGGCAACCCGTGGTTTGAAAAAACCACGTGGGCGCACTGTAACCCTCGCATTTGATGAAGGTATTGTGGGTCTGGTTGGGCGGCTGGCTGAACCCATCAACCTTGCTGATGCGCAAAAACACCCCAGCTTCAAATACATTCCTTCCGTAAAAGAAGAGCGCTTCCGCGCTTTCCTCGGTGTGCCGATTATCCAGCGTCGTCAGCTGCTCGGCGTGCTGGTTGTCCAGCAGCGCGAGCTACGTCAGTACGATGAAAGCGAAGAGTCTTTCCTCGTGACGCTGGCTACGCAGATGGCGGCCATCCTCTCTCAGTCTCAGCTTGCCGCGCTCTTTGGTCAGTACCGTCATACGCGCATTCGTGCCCTTCCGGCCTCGCCAGGGGTGGCGATTGCTGAAGGCTGGATGGACGCCACGCTGCCGTTGATGGAGCAGGTTTACGAAGCCTCAACGCTTGATGAAGCGCTTGAGCGCGAGCGCCTTACCGCCGCGCTGGAAGAGGCGGCGAATGAATTTCGCCGCTACAGCAAACGTTTTGCCGCAGGCGCGCAAAAAGAGACGGCGGCCATTTTTGACCTCTATTCGCACCTTCTCTCCGATGCGCGTCTGCGCCGTGAGCTTTTTGCGGAGGTGGATAAAGGCTCGGTCGCGGAGTGGGCAGTTAAGAAGGTTATCGAAAAATTTGCCGAGCAATTTGCGGCGCTGACCGACGGTTACCTGAAAGAGCGGGCCGGGGATCTACGGGCCCTCGGACAACGGCTGCTGTTCCACCTTGATGACACCATTCAGGGGCCGAATGCCTGGCCAAAACGGTTTATTCTGGTCGCCGATGAACTCTCGGCAACGACGCTGGCTGAACTGCCCCAGGACAGGCTGGCCGGTGTCGTGGTGCGCGATGGGGCCGCTAACTCCCATGCCGCTATTATGGTGCGCGCGCTGGGTATTCCGACCGTTATGGGGGCGGATATTCAGCCGTCGGTTCTGCATCGACGGACGCTGGTGGTGGACGGCTATCGCGGAGAGCTGCTGGTCGATCCTGAGCCGGTTCTGCTCCAGGAATACCAGCGTCTTATCAGCGAAGAGAATGAATTAAGCAAGCTGGCAGAAGATGACGTTAACCTGCCCGCACAGCTTAAAAGCGGTGAGCGGATCAAAGTGATGCTCAATGCTGGTTTAAGCCCTGAGCACGAAGAAAAGCTTGGCAGCCGCATCGACGGTATTGGCCTGTACCGCACTGAGATCCCGTTCATGCTGCAGAGCGGTTTCCCCTCCGAAGAAGAGCAGGTGGCGCAGTATCAGGGCATGCTGCAGATGTTTAACGACAAACCGGTCACCCTGCGTACGCTGGATGTCGGGGCGGATAAACAGCTGCCTTATATGCCGATCAGTGAGGAAAACCCGTGCCTGGGCTGGCGTGGGATCCGCATTACGCTCGATCAGCCTGAGATCTTCCTGATCCAGGTGCGCGCGATGCTGCGCGCCAATGCGGCGACGGGTAACCTCAGCATTCTGTTGCCAATGGTCACCAGCATTGATGAGATCGACGAAGCGCGGCGGCTGATTGAACGCGCAGGCCGTGAAGTGGAAGAGATGATTGGCTATGCGATCCCCAAACCGCGGATTGGGGTGATGCTCGAAGTGCCTTCCATGGTCTTTATGCTGCCGCAGCTGGCAAACCGGGTTGATTTTATCTCCGTCGGCACGAACGACCTGACGCAATATATTCTGGCCGTCGACCGTAACAATACCCGCGTCGCCAGTATCTACGATAGCCTGCATCCGGCGATCATTCGTGCGCTGGCGATGATCGCCCGGGAAGCGGAGCAGTACGGTATTGATTTACGCTTGTGTGGTGAAATGGCAGGGGATTCGATGTGCGTCGCGATCCTGATTGGTCTGGGATACCGCCATCTGTCGATGAACGGCCGGGCCGTCGCACGCGTGAAGTATCTGTTGCGCCATATCGATATCAACGATGCCCGCGAGCTGGCTGAACGCAGTCTTGAAGCGCAACTGGCAACCGAGGTTCGCCACCAGGTCGCCGCGTTTATGGAACGACGCGGCATGGGCGGTCTGATCCGCGGCGGTCGCTAATCGCCTTTCGCCCTCTCTCTGTAGGAGAGGGCACCAGCGCGCATAAAATCCTATACACATCTTTTACATCTCTGGCGCATCCTCCGCGCCCGCCTTATGCTATGATTCGCAACTTTGGAGCCTCTGCTTACGGCAGAATCGCATTTCTACCGCTGTCCACTTTCAGCGGAATAACAACATCTTGTGGTGACAGATGAACAGTGGTTATCTGCATTTTCCGGAATTTGATCCGGTCATTTTCTCAATAGGACCTGTTTCGCTTCACTGGTACGGTCTGATGTACCTGGTGGGCTTCATTTTTGCCATGTGGCTCGCTGGCCGTCGCGCCAGCCGTCCTGGCAGCGGCTGGACCAAAAACGAAGTTGAAAACCTGCTGTATGCGGGCTTCCTCGGCGTGTTCCTCGGCGGCCGTATTGGGTATGTGCTGTTCTATAACTTCCCGGTATTCCTGAACGATCCGCTCTATCTGTTCCGCGTCTGGGACGGCGGCATGTCCTTCCATGGCGGTCTGATTGGGGTGATCCTGGTGATGGTGATTTTTGCCAAACGCACCAAACGCAACTTCTTCCAGGTTTCCGATTTTATCGCACCGCTGATCCCGTTTGGGCTGGGCGCTGGCCGTCTGGGTAACTTCATCAACGGTGAGCTGTGGGGACGTGTCGATCCGAGCGTGTCCTTTACCATGCTGTTCCCGGGCTCGCGTGCGGAAGATATCGCCCTGCTGCCATCACACCCGGAGTGGCAGTCCATTTTCGATACCTACGGCGTTCTGCCGCGCCATATGTCTCAGCTGTACGAGCTGGCGCTGGAAGGCGTGGTGCTGTTTATCATCCTGAACCTGTTTATCCGCAAGCCACGTCCAATGGGGGCCGTGTCCGGTCTGTTCCTGATTGGCTATGGCGCATTCCGTATCATCGTCGAGTTCTTCCGTCAGCCGGATGCGCAGTTTACCGGCGAGTGGGTACAGTACATCAGCATGGGGCAAATCCTCTCCATTCCGATGATTGTCGCGGGTGCCATTATGATGATTTGGGCGTATCGTCGTCGTCCACAGCAACAACTTTCCTGAGGAACCATGAAACAGTATCTTGAATTGATGAAAAAAGTGCTCGACGAGGGCACGCCGAAAAACGACCGCACCGGTACCGGTACGCTCTCCATTTTTGGCCACCAGATGCGCTTCAATCTGCAGGAAGGCTTCCCCCTGGTGACGACGAAGCGCTGCCACCTGCGCTCGATCATTCATGAACTGCTCTGGTTCCTGCAAGGCGATACCAACGTTGCGTATCTGCACGAAAATAACGTCACCATCTGGGACGAATGGGCAGATGAGAACGGCAACCTGGGCCCGGTTTACGGCAAGCAATGGCGCGCATGGCCAACGCCTGATGGCCGCCATATTGACCAGATCACCACCGTGATGAACCAGCTGAAGAACGACCCGGACTCGCGCCGCATCATCGTTTCCGCCTGGAACGTGGGCGAGCTGGATAAAATGGCGCTGGCACCGTGCCACGCGTTCTTCCAGTTCTATGTCGCAGACGGCAAGCTTTCCTGCCAGCTCTACCAGCGCTCCTGTGATGTGTTCCTCGGCCTGCCGTTTAACATCGCCAGCTATGCGCTACTCGTTCACATGATGGCCCAGCAGTGTGACCTGGAAGTGGGTGATTTTGTCTGGACCGGTGGTGACACCCATCTCTACAGCAACCATATGGAACAGACGCATCTTCAGCTGACGCGCGAACCGCGTGCGCTGCCGAAGCTGATTATCAAACGCAAACCGGCGTCAATCTTCGATTACCGCTTTGAAGATTTTGAGATTGAAGGTTACGACCCGCACCCAGGCATCAAAGCGCCCGTCGCTATCTGATGGGTTAAAGCGTGACACAACCGGTGCTTTAGAGCGCCGGTTTTTTTTCGCCATGATCCCCTTTCCCGACGTGCTATCCAGAAAGCGTGCAACACGCTGCAACTCTCCTGATTCTGCGGATAACGCCTCGTAAAACGATCATTCGTTGCTCGTCATGTCAACGGCGCTTCGCCACACTCCCGCTATGAACAAAGAGAACGGTTTTACGCTTATCGAAACGCTGGTCGCCATTTCGCTTGTGGTTGTTCTCAGCGCTTCAGGTCTGTACGGCTGGGACAGCTGGCAACGGCAGCAGCGTCTGTGGCAGACCGCCAGTCAGGTGCGAGATTACCTGCTGTTTCTGCGCAACCATGCCAACCGGCATAACCGCGACCACCAGATTACTCTTCAGCGGGTGGGCGAAAAAAGCTGTCTGATGAGTTCTGTCATGCAGGCCTGCGAGAAAGGCAGCCCCTTTGTACTGATTCCACTCTGGCCTGACGTGAAGGTGAGTGAGGTAACGCCCTCGCTAGGGTTCTATGGATTACGGAATACAGCGTGGGCAGGGCGGATACGCGTTCAAAGCCAGGCTGGAGAATGGCTGATCATTGTCTCAAATGGAGGGCGCATCAGGATGTGTAAGGTCTCAGAGGGAAGTCTATGTCGATGAGGCAGCGCGGTTTTTCACTGACTGAAGTGCTGATTGCCACGGCGGTAAGCAGCCTTTTGCTGATAAGCGCATCGCGTTTCTTACCCGGCCTGCAGCGGGCGGTACTACTGCAATCCGGGCAGCGAGAGCGGGAGGAAGAGGTCTGGCAGCACCTGTTTGCGCTCGGCAAACAGCTTCAGCGTGCGGGATACTGCGCGGGAAACTGTCAGGGACAAGGGCTGTTAATCGGCAGGCAAGGGAGCTGTGTCATTGTGCGGTGGGATGCCAACAGTAACGGCAAATGGGATAGCACAGCATCAGAAAACGACAGCACCGGTTTTCGCCTGGAATCGGGGGCGCTGGAAACCCTGCGTGGGGCAACGTCGTGCGAAGGAAAGGGATGGGAAAAGCTCACGGACCCGGAAAGTCTGGCGATCACGCACTTTAAGGTGAGTAAAGCCGATCGCGCCGGTTTTGCGCCAGAGCTGAATATTGAACTGGCTGCTCTTCGTCAGGGCGAGCAGGGGGAACCCTGGCAGGCGCTGTATACGGTCACGGGGTACAACCTGTGAGGCGACAACGCGGAATCTCTTCGCTGGCTCTGGTACTGCTGTTGCTGGTGCTCGGTACTCTGATCCTTACCGGCCTTAACCAGCAGCTCGTGACCTTTAGTGCGCTCGTCGCGGGTGAGAGCCGGTCGCTCCAGCAACAGGCGTCTGTGCAGTCCGCGCTTGAGTGGGGACGCGTTCAGCGTTGGTCATCAGCGCCACAGGTTCAGTGCAAAAAGGTATTCTCCTCGCAGGTGTGTTTGCGTCCGCTGGGTGAGGCGCATGTGCTACTGATTGCCGGCGGCAATGACCTGCTGCTCTGGCGTGCAGGGGAAGTTATCGACGGTAAAATTCACTTTTCGCCGCATGGCTGGAGTGATTTTTGTCCCCTACAGGAGAGTGCGTTATGTCAGCTGCCGTGAACAGAGAAAGAGCGTTTAGCATGGTGGAGGTTCTGTTGGCGATGATGTTGCTGGTGATGATCGTGACGGCACTGGCGGGTTATCATCGGGCGCTGGCGGCGCGGTTTGTCGTGTTTAACCAGTATCGCCAGCTTTGGCACCATGCCTGGAATCAGACACAGCTCTCACCAAAGAGTCTCCCCGCAGGCTGGCAGGCCAGTCGGGGGCAGACAACGCTCGCCGGATGTGTCAGCATCACGGTTACACTAATTTCTCCTCTGGGGCGGCGCGGTGAGTTAACGCGTCTGCATTGCCCGGTTAGCCAGTAGTCGGGAGCGTCTATGTTAAGGGTCTACCACTCAAATCGTCTGGATGTGCTGGAAGCACTGATGGAATTTATCGTTGAGCGCGAGCGGCTTGACGATCCTTTTGAGCCTGAAATGGTGCTGGTGCAGAGCACCGGTATGGCACAGTGGCTGCAAATGTCGCTTTCGCGTAAGTTTGGCATTGCCGCCAATATTGATTTCCCGCTGCCCGCGAGTTTTATCTGGGAGATGTTTGTCCGCGTATTGCCGGACATTCCGGAGCAAAGCGCCTTCAACAAGCAAGGCATGAGCTGGAAACTGATGGCGCTGCTGCCAGAAATGCTGCAGCACGATGAATTTGCCATGCTGCGCCACTACCTCAATGACGATACCGATAAACGCAAGCTGTTCCAGCTGGCGTCGCGCACCGCCGACCTTTATGACCAGTATCTGGTCTACCGTCCGGAGTGGCTGGCCCGCTGGGAAGCGGGTGAGCTGGTAGAGGGGTTGCCGGAGGCGCAGGTCTGGCAGGCTCCCTTGTGGAAAGCGCTGGTGGAACATACGGAGAAACTTGGCCAGCCTAAGTGGCACCGTGCCAACCTCTATCAGCGGTTTATCTCTGTTCTGCAAAACAGCAATGAACGACCGCCGCGACTGCCTTCCCGTGTGTTTATCTGCGGTATTTCGGCGTTGCCACCGGTTTACCTGCAGGCGCTAAATGCGCTGGGCAAACATATCGACATTCATATTCTCTTTACTAACCCCTGTCGCCAGTACTGGGGCGATATTCAGGATGGTCGCTGGCTTTCTCGACTGGTGAGCCGCCAGAGGCGACGCCTTTTTGAAGAGCGTACCGTCCCCCTGTTTAAGGACAGTGCCTCCGCCGCGCAGCTTTTCGATGAACACGGTATTCAGAACCTGCCCAATCCGCTTCTTGCCTCCTGGGGGAAGCTGGGGCGTGATTACATCCATATGCTCTCCGACATCACGTCATCAGGCGAAGGCGATGTGGATGCCTTCGTTGAAATCTCTCCGGACAGCCTGCTGCATCATATTCAGTCAGATATTCTGGATCTGGAAAACCGCGCCGTTATGGGCGTGACGGCGGACGAGTTTGAACGCAGCGACAGGAAACGAAAGCTGGATCCTGACGATCGCAGCATGACGATCCACGTTTGTCATAGCCCGCAGCGTGAAGTCGAAGTGCTTCACGACCAACTGCTGGCGATGCTGCAGGCGGATCCCGAGCTGACGCCGCGCGATATCGTGGTGATGGTGGCGGATATCGACAGCTACAGTCCCTTCATTCAGGCCGTGTTTGGCAGTGCGACGGGCGAGCGGTACCTGCCTTACGCCATCTCGGACCGTCGCGCCCGTCAATCTCATCCGGCGTTACAGGCATTTATCACGTTGCTGTCGCTGCCGGATAGTCGGTTTATCTCCGAAGATGTCCTGGCCTTACTGGATGTGCCCGTGCTGGCTGCACGCTTCAACATCAATGAAGAGGGGTTACGTTACCTTCGCCAGTGGGTTAACGAGTCTGGCGTGCGCTGGGGGATTGACGATGATAACGTCCAGGAGTTTGAACTTCCCCCAACCGGGCAGCACACGTGGCGATTTGGCCTGACGCGTATGCTGTTGGGCTACGCCATGGAAAGCAGCCAGGGCGAGTGGAACGAGGTTCTGCCTTACGATGAGTCCAGCGGCTTGATTGCGGAACTGGTGGGACATTTGGCGTCACTACTGATGCAGCTTAACCGCTGGCGACACGCACTGATGCAGCCGCGCCCGCTTGAAGAGTGGCTCCCGGTTTGCCGGGCACTGCTCAATGATTTCTTCCTGCCAGACAGCGATACCGAAGCGGCGATGGCCCTCATTGAAACGCAGTGGCAGGCTATCGTCGACGAGGGGGTAAATTCCCACTATCACGAGGCGATTCCGTTGTCGCTACTGCGGGATGAGTTGACGCAGCGGCTTGATCAGGAGCGAATTAGTCAGCGTTTCCTGGCGGGTCCGATCAATATCTGTACCCTGATGCCAATGCGTTCTATCCCGTTTAAAGTGGTTTGCCTGCTTGGCATGAATGACGGCGTCTATCCGCGCGCGCTGGCGCCGCTGGGGTTCGATTTGATGAGCGCAGACCCAAAACGGGGCGACCGTAGCCGCCGTGATGATGACCGCTATCTCTTCCTGGAAGCACTCATTTCCGCCCAGAGTAAGCTCTATATCAGCTATATCGGCCGTTCCATTCAGGACAACAGCGAGCGTTTCCCTTCGGTTCTGGTGCAGGAGCTGGTGGATTATATCGGCCAGAGCCACTACCTGCCGGGGGATGAAGAGCGCAACTGTGATGAGAGCGAGCAGCGGGTGAAAGCGCATATCACCTGTCACCACAGCCGCATGCCGTTTGATCCGGTGAATTACGTTGCCAGCGAGCGCCAGAGCTATGCCCAGGAGTGGCTGCCGGCGGCCAAAAAAGAGGGGAGCGCGCATACCGATTTCATTCAGGAACTTGACCCGCTACCGATTGATACCCTGACCGTCGAACAGCTTCAGCGGTTTTGGGCGCATCCGGTACGCGCTTTCTTCCAGCAACGATTACAGGTCAACTTCCGCTCTGAAGAGAGCGAAATTCCTGATGCAGAACCCTTTACCCTGGAAGGGCTGGAGCGCTATCAGTTAAACCTGCAACTGCTGAATGCGCTGGTTGAAGAGGAAGATGCGGACAAACTTTACCGCCGCTACCGTGCGGCAGGGCAACTGCCTTATGGTGCGTTCGGGGAGATCGTCTGGGAGGCACAGTGTCAGGAGATGACTGCTCTGGCAGAGCGCGTCAGAGCGTGTCGACAGCCCGGGAAGAGTATTGAAATCGATCTCAATTGTAATGGTGTGCAGCTTACGGGCTGGTTAACCCAGGTTCAGCCAGATGGTCTGCTGCGCTGGCGGCCCTCAATGCTGAGCGTTTCGCAGGGATTGCAACTCTGGCTGGAACATCTTGTCTACAGTGCGGGTGGCCATCAAGGCGAAAGCCGCATTTTTGTGCGCAAAGAGGGCGAATGGCGCTTCCCGCCGATGGAGGCGGAGCAGGCCTTACAATACCTGTCTTTGTACATTGAGGGCTACCGTCAGGGAATGAACAAACCGCTCCTGCTCCTGCCGGAAAGTGGCGGGGCCTGGATAAAAGCCTGTTATGACGCGCAGAATGATGCGATGTTAACGGATGAGGCGTCACTGCAGAAGGCGCGCAGTAAATTTATGCAGGCCTACGAAGGAAACATGATGGTGCGGGGCGAAGGAGAAGATGTCTGGTATCAGCGCTTATGGCGCGCGCTTGAACCCGAGTACTTTGAGGCGATCAAGGAAGAAGCGCAACGCTATTTGTTACCGTTGTTCAGATTTAATCAGTCCTGAGTGCTGTATAAAAATTGCGCAGTCAGGGGTGTTCATTTATGATGCACTTCTTATCACGGACTGATGTACCCAAAGAAAGAGATGTTGGCGTGTCCAGCACGCAGTTTGTTAATGATGTAGCCGTGATAAAGAGGTCGTAATGCCTGGCAGCACCTTGTTTAAAGCGTTGGTTTTGTTTGTCGCCCTTTGGGCACCTGTCACTCAGGCAGACTCCGGTTGGCAACCCGTTCAGGAAACTATCCGTAAGAGTGAAAAAGATACCCGGCAGTATCAGGCTATCCGCCTTGATAACGGCATGACCGTGCTGCTGGTTTCCGACCCGCAGGCGGTAAAATCCCTCTCGGCACTGGTGGTGCCGGTTGGGTCGCTGGAAGATCCTGAATCCCATCCCGGGCTTGCACACTATCTGGAACATATGACGCTGATGGGGTCAAAAAAATACCCGCAGCCAGATAGCCTGTCCGAATTTCTGAAAATGCATGGCGGCAGCCATAATGCCAGTACCGCCCCGTACCGCACGGCCTTCTATCTCGAAGTCGAGAACGATGCGCTGGAAGGCGCGGTCGATCGCCTTGCTGATGCCATCGCCGCCCCGTTGCTGGATAAAAAATACGCCGATCGTGAACGCAATGCGGTGAATGCCGAACTGACTCTGGCCCGCACGCGAGACGGTATGCGCATGGCCCAGGTGAGCGCCGAAACCATCAACCCTGCGCATCCGGGGTCTCGTTTCTCCGGCGGTAACCTGGAGACCTTGAGCGACAAACCGAACAGCCCGGTTCTGGATGCGCTGCACGCGTTTCGCGATAAATACTACTCCGCCAATCTGATGAAAGCGGTTATCTACAGCAATAAACCGTTGCCAGAGCTGGCGGGCATGGCGGCCAAAACGTTTGGTCGGGTGCCGAATAAAAATATCGACCGGCCGCAAATAGATGTACCGGTGGTCACGGACGCGCAAAAAGGCATCGTGATCCACTACGTGCCTGCGCTGCCGCGCAAAGTGTTACGCGTTGAATTTCGCATTGATAACAACACGGCACAGTTTCGCAGTAAAACCGACGAGCTGGTGACCTATCTCATCGGTAACCGTAGCCCGGATACGCTGTCTGACTGGCTGCAGAAACAGGGGCTGGCGGAAGGTATCCGCGCCGACTCCGATCCGGTGGTAAACGGGAACAGCGGCGTGCTGGCGATATCCGCAACCCTGACCGACAAAGGTCAGGCACACCGCGATGAAGTGGTGGCTGCAATCTTCAGCTACCTCTCTCTGCTGCGTGAAAAAGGCGTCGACAAGCGCTACTTTGATGAACTGGCGCACGTGCTGGATCTTGATTTCCGTTATCCATCGATAACCCGCGACATGGATTATGTGGAGTGGCTGGCCGATACCATGATCCGCGTGCCGGTGGAACACACCCTCGACGCGGTGAACATTGCCGACCAGTACAACCCTGAGGCGGTCAAAGCCCGTCTGGCGATGATGACCCCGGAGAATGCCCGCATCTGGTACATCAGCCCGGATGAGCCGCATAACAAAACGGCTTACTTTGTCGATGCCCCTTATCAGGTGGATAAAATCAGCGCCCAGACCTTTGCCGACTGGCAAAAGAAGGCGGGAGAGATCGCGTTAAAACTGCCGGAACTGAACCCCTATATCCCGGATGATTTCTCGTTGATCAAAACCGAGAAGGACTATCCGCATCCGGCACTTATCATTGATGAGCCGACGCTTCGCGTGGTGTATAGCCCAAGCCGCTATTTTGCAAGCGAGCCAAAGGCCGACGTCAGCGTGGTGCTGCGTAACCCGAAGGCGATGAACAGCGCCAAAAATCAGGTGATGTTCGCGCTCAATGACTATCTTGCCGGTATTGCACTTGACCAGCTGAGTAACCAGGCGGCCGTGGGCGGCATCAGCTTCTCCACCAACGCCAACAACGGTTTGATGCTCAATGCAAACGGCTATACCCAGCGCTTGCCGCAGCTGTTCCAGGCGCTGCTGGAGGGCTATTTCAGCTATACGCCTACGGAAGAACAATTTGAGCAGGCCAAATCGTGGTATGCGCAGATGATGGATTCTGCGGAGAAGGGCAAAGCTTACGATCTGGCGCTTATGCCAGCGCAAATGTTATCGCAGGTTCCTTATTTCCAGCGGGAGGATCGCCGCGCGCTGTTGCCTTCGATCACCTTAAAAGACGTGCTGGCTTACCGTGACGCGCTGAAAACCAACACGCGCCCGGAGTTCCTGATTGTCGGCAATATGAGCGAAGAACAGGCCAAAACCCTGGCGCAGAATGTTCGCACTCAGCTCGGCTCTAAAGGCGATGAGTGGTGCCGCAACCAGGACGTGCTGGTTGAGAAAAAGCAGAATGTAATCTTTGAAAAGGCGGGGAACAGCACGGATTCCGCGCTGGCCGCGGTATTTGTGCCAACGGGTTATGATGAATTCGCCAGTTCAGCGCAGAGTGCCGTGCTGGGCCAAATTATTCAGCCGTGGTTCTATACCCAGTTACGCACGGAAGAGCAGCTCGGCTACGCGGTGTTTGCCTTCTCCATGAACGTAGGCCGCCAGTGGGGGCTGGGTTTCCTGCTGCAGAGCAGCGATAAGCAGCCAGCATATCTCTGGCAGCGTTACCAGGCTTTCTTCCCGCAGGTGGAAGCAAAACTGCGCGCCATGAAGCCGGAAGAGTTCGCGCAGATCCAGCAGGCCGTCATTGCGCAGGTGATGCAGCCGCCGCAGACGTTGGGTGAAGAAGCCTCACAGCTGAGCAAAGATTTTGATCGCGGTAATCTGAAATTTGATTCGCGTGATAAAGTAGTGGCCGAGATAAAACAGCTGACGCCGCAAAAGGTTGCCGATTTCTTCCATCAGGCGGTGATTAAACCGCAGGGAATGACCATCCTGTCTCAGGTTTCCGGTAGCCAGAACGGGAAAACGGAGTACGTGAACCCGCAAGGCTGGAAAGTCTGGAAGAGCGTCAGCGCGCTGCAGCAATCTATGCCCTGGAGTAAGAAAGAATGACCGACACCGCTGAGCCCCTTAATCCCTTACGTTTACCTCTTCAGGGTGAACGATTGATTGAAGCCTCAGCGGGAACGGGAAAAACCTTCACCATCGCCGCGCTCTATTTGCGTCTGCTGTTAGGGCTCGGCGGCAACGCCGCTTTTCCCCGCCCGCTGAGCGTGGAAGAGCTGCTGGTAGTGACCTTCACCGAAGCCGCCACCGCCGAGCTGCGTGGCCGTATTCGCGCCAATATCCACGAGCTGCGCATTGCCTGCCTGCGTCAGAGCACGGATAACCCCCTTTATGCCAGTCTTCTGGAAGAGATTGCCGACAGGCAACAGGCCGCAGAGTGGCTGCTACTGGCCGAACGGCAGATGGATGAAGCCTCCGTCTTTACCATTCACGGTTTTTGCCAGCGGATGCTGAGCCTGAATGCGTTTGAATCCGGCATGCTGTTTGAACAACAGCTCATTGAAGATGAAACCGTGCTTCGCTATCAGGCCTGCGCGGACTTCTGGCGTCGCCACTGCTACCCGCTACAGCGCGATATCGCCGAAGCGGTACATGCGTTGTGGAAGGGCCCTGAGGCGCTGCTGCGCGCGATCGATCGCTATCTTCAGGGGGAAGCGCCGGTGATCAAATCTCCGCCGCCGGCGGATGAAACCCTGGCGTCACGCCATGAAAAAATCATCGCGCGAATTGTCGACATTAAGCAAAAATGGATTGAGTCAGTCGGCGAGATTGACGCCATTATCGAAAACTCCGGGATCGACCGACGCAAATTCAACCGTGGCAACCAGGGGAAATGGATCGACAAGATCAACGCCTGGGCGCAGGAAGAGACGCGGGGCTACCAGCTCCCGGACGCGCTGGAGAAATTCTCCCGGCGTTTCCTCGTTGAGCGCACCAAACCCGACGGTATTGTGCCTGAACATCCCCTGTTTGTGGCGATTGAAACCCTGCTGTCTGAACCCTTGACGCTCAACGATCTGATGATCACCCGCGCCATGACGGAAATTCGCGAAGCCGTCGCCCGTGAGAAACGCCGCCGGGGGGAACTGGGATTTGACGATATGCTGAGCCGCCTCGATGCGGCCTTGTGCAGTGAGAATGGCGAAGCGCTTGCCGCCGCGATCCGCACCCGTTTCCCGGTGGCGATGATTGACGAATTTCAGGATACCGACCCTCAACAATACCGCATATTCCGCCGTATCTGGCGCCAGCAGCCCGGCACCGCGCTGTTGTTAATCGGCGATCCTAAACAGGCTATCTACGCCTTCCGCGGTGCGGACATTTTCACCTACATGAAGGCCCGCAGCGAAGTTGAGGCGCACTACACCCTGGATACCAACTGGCGTTCGTCTCCTGGGATGGTGGAAAGCGTGAATGCGCTGTTCAGCCGCATGGATACGGCGTTTATGTTCCGGGAGATCCCGTTCCAGCCGGTAAAATTTGCCGAGAAAAATGCCTCGTTGCGCTTTGAGTTCAACGGCGAGACGCAGCCTGCCATGCGCTTCTGGCTGCTGGACGGTGAAGGGTGTGGCGTCGCCGACTATCAAAACGCCATGGCCCAGCACTGTGCCGCGCAGATCCGTGACTGGCTCAGTGCGGGGGCTCGCGGCGAGGCGATGCTCTGGAAAGGCCAGGATGCACTCCCCGTAAAGGCATCGGATATCACGGTGCTGGTGCGGAGCCGTCAGGAGGCCGCGCTTATTCGGGATGCCCTGACCCTGCTGAGTATTCCGTCCGTCTACCTCTCAAACCGTGACAGCGTCTTTGAAACGCTGGAAGCGCAGGAGATGCTATGGCTGCTGCAGGCCGTGCTGGCCCCGGAGCGGGAAAGCACGCTGCGCAGCGCATTAGCCAGTGCGATGCTCGGGCTGAATGCCCGTGATATCGATGCGCTCAACAATGACGAGTCCGCATGGGATGCGGTGGTGGAAGAGTTTGTTCGCTACCGGGAGAAATGGCAGAAGCGCGGCGTGATGGCCATGGTGCGTGAGCTGATGGCACAGCGTCACATTGCGGAGAATATGCTGGCAACCGCGGGCGGCGAGCGCCGGTTGACCGATATTTTACATATCAGCGAACTCCTGCAGGAGGCGGGCACGCAGCTGGAGAGCGAGCATGCTCTGGTGCGCTGGCTGGCACAGCAGATTGCCGACCCGAACAGCAATTCGTCCAGCCAGCAGATGCGTCTTGAGAGTGATAAACACCTGGTGCAGATCGTCACCATTCACAAATCGAAAGGGCTTGAGTATCCGCTGGTCTGGCTGCCGTTTATCGCCAATTACCGTGTGCAGGATCAGGCCTTTTATCACGATCGCGAGTCGTTCGAGGCGGTGCTCGATCTCAGCAACGCGGAGTCCAGCGTTGAGCTGGCAGAAGCCGAACGTCTTGCGGAAGATTTACGCCTGCTGTACGTGGCACTGACCCGTTCGGTCTGGCACTGCAGTCTGGGCGTTGCCCCTCTGTTCCGTCGTCGCGGTGAAAAGACCGGGGAGAGCGATTTTCACCTGAGCGCGCTGGGGCGCTTAATTCAGCATGGCGAGCCCAAAGACGCTGCGGGGTTACGGCAGTGTCTCGAATCACTTTGCGGGGAGCATGTTGCCCTGCATATTCCGGCGCAACCGGATAATGACCGCTGGCAAATGCCGGAGCCGCGTGAGTCAGATCTGCATGCCCGCCAGGTGGTACGCCCGATTGCTGACGACTGGCGCGTCACCAGCTACTCCGGTTTACAGCAGCACGGACAGAGTGTTGCGCTGGATCTGATGCCAAAACTGGACGTGGATGCAGCGGGGACCGGAAGTGTACCCGTTGAGCCGGTGCTTACGCCGCACCAGTTCCCGCGTGGCGCCTCTCCAGGCACGTTTTTGCACAGCCTGTTTGAAGAGCTCGATTTCACACAGCCGGTTTCCGAAGAGTGGGTGCTGAAGATGTTACAGAGCGGCGGCTACGACGCACAATGGAAGCCGGTTCTGCGTGACTGGATCCACGCGGTTTTACACGCGCCGCTCACCGCGCAGGGGGTCTCGCTCAGCCAGCTGACTGCCAGAGATAAGCAGGTCGAGATGGAGTTTTATCTCCCCATCGCTGGCCCGCTCAGGGCCGAAGCGCTCGATGGGCTGATCCGCGAGTACGATCCGCTTTCCGCCGGATGTCCGTCGCTGAACTTCCGCCAGGTGCAGGGGATGTTAAAAGGTTTTATCGACCTGGTTTTCCGCCATCAGGGGCGCTATTACCTGCTGGATTACAAGTCGAACTGGCTGGGTGAAAACAGCGAAGCCTATACCCAACAGGCGATGGCGTCGGCCATGCAAATGCATCGCTACGATCTGCAGTACCAGCTTTATACCCTGGCGCTGCATCGTTATCTGCGCCATCGCATTGCCGATTATCGCTACGAAGACCATTTTGGCGGCGTGATTTACCTTTTCCTGCGTGGCGTGGATCCTAACGACCCGCGTTCCGGTGTCTTTAGCACGCGTCCGGCTGCGGAACTGATTGAAAAAATGGATAACCTGTTTGCTGCAGGCACGGAGGAGGTGGCATGACAATGCAGGCGCTACTGCTGGACGCGGTTGAACAACGATTACTGCGCCACCTTGATGTGCAGTTTGCCATGATGGTGGCGGGCGAAGAGCCTGCCGTAATGCTCGCCGCCGCCATTCTGAGCAAAGACGCGGGGGAAGGGCACGTCTGTCTGCCGCTGTCGCGTCTGGTGGTAGACGAGAAAATGCCCCCGGCTTTACAGGCCTGTTTCGCTCTGCTGGGTGACACCGTGGACTGGGAAGCGATATTACTCAGTTCGCCTGCCGTGAGCGGAACCGATACCGGTACGCCGATGATCCTCACCGGCGAGCGT
>NZ_JAIWJZ010000193.1:0-2585 GCF_020216105.1 Enterobacter sp. K16B | reverse complement strand
TATACGGCAACGTATCGGGGGTTCGAATCCCCCCCTCACCGCCATATTCGAGATAAGAGCTCGTACGAAAGTACGGGCTTTTTTCTTTTATATTCTCCGAAAGGGGGATGAGAATCCCCGACCGGGGTTCGGCAACTGGCGACAGCCAGTTGGACAGACTGGGAGCGAAGCGAACAGGCTGCCCGCAGGGCGAGCGCAGCGAGTCAATCCCCCCCTCACCGCCATATTTAAAGAAGAGCTCGCATGAAAATGCGGGCTTTTTTTTTGCATGTTGCACGCTCTGGGGGGATTCGAACCTTGAAATTCCCTGCGCGCTTTTTGTCGGGTGGCGCTACGCTTACCCGACCTACAATAAGCTAGTCTTCCGCCATCTTCGCATACTCTTCGGTAAGAAAATCCACCAGCGCCCTGACAGACGGCAGCAACCCGCGTCTGGAAGGATAAACAGCATGAATCACTTCCCGTCGCGGTTCCCATGCCTCAAGTACCCGAACCAGCTCCCCGGACGCCAGTTGATCCTTCACCATCAAAATCGGCAACTGCACCACGCCAATGCCTGCCATCGCGGCTTCACGGAGCGCGAGCATGTCCGTGGTGATCAACCGGGGATGATAATGGACCTCCGCTTTCGCCCCGTCGGGTCCGGAGAGTGTCCATTTATGGATGTGTTTACCCTCACCCATACTTAAACCAGGCCAGGCGCTGAGTTCAGACGGCATAGACGGTTTCCCCAGCCGTGCAATCAGCGCCGGGCTTGCCACCAGGCAATGTCCCCTGTCGGCCAGCACCCTTAACACCAGATCGCTGTCATCAAACGGCCGTGGACGCACGCGGATCGCCACATCAATTCCCTCTCCCACCAGATCGACCCGCCGATTTGTCGCTTCCAGCTGGAGGTTGATCCCCGGATAGCGCGCCATAAATCTTGCCAGCATTGGGCCAACATGCACATGCAATAAGGTGACGGGACAGGTAAGCCTGACGATACCGCGCGGTTCTGCCTGCAGCGCCGCCACGGCTTCCTCCGCAGCCTCCGCCTCCACCATCATCGCTTTACAGTGCTGATAGAAGGTCTGTCCGACCTCGGTCACCGTAAACTGCCGGGTTGTGCGATGGATAAGCCGCACGCCCAGCCGCTCTTCAAGCTGCGCTATCCGGCGGCTTAGCCTGGACTTGGGCAGGTCGAGCGCCCGTCCCGCCGCCGCAAAGCCACCGTAGTCGACTACTTTCACAAACCAGACGAAGTCATTGAGATCCTGCATAAATCCTCATCGTTCCAATTTCAGAACAGTGAATGCCATTTTCACTATCTACCGGGATATTAACGCTGAATATAAGCTAATTACATCAACAGAACATCAGGAGTAAATCATGAAAAACGTAACTGGCGTTTATACCGCTCCTCGTCAGCACTGGGTTGGCGACGGTTTCCCGGTCCGTTCAATGTTCTCTTATCAGACGCACGGCGAGCCCCTCAGCCCGTTTCTGCTGCTGGATTACGCGGGCCCGTACACCTTCCCGGCAGATGGCGCAAAGCGCGGCGTCGGCCAGCACCCACACCGGGGTTTTGAAACGGTCACCATCGTCTATTCCGGCGAAGTAGAGCACCGCGACTCCACCGGGAAAGGCGGCGTTATTGGCCCCGGCGACGTGCAGTGGATGACTGCAGGCGCAGGCATTCTGCACGAGGAGTTCCACTCCAGCGCATTCGCGCAGAAAGGCGGGGAACTGAAAATGATGCAGCTTTGGGTCAACCTGCCGGCGAAAGACAAAATGGCCGCGCCAGGCTATCAGAGCATCACCAACGCCGATATTCCGGTGGTGACGCTGCCTGAAAACAGCGGCTCGCTGCGGGTTATTGCCGGTCATTACAACGACGTGACCGGCCCGGCGCACACCTTTTCGCCACTGAACGTCTGGGACATCACCCTGAATCAGGGCAGTCACGTCACGTTCACTCAGCCGGAAGGCTGGAGCACAGCGCTGGTCGTACTTGAAGGCAGTATTTCGGTGAACGGTACCGCTCAGGCGGGTGAAGCCCAGCTGGTCGTGTTGAGTCAGGAAGGCGACAAGCTGCATCTGGAAGCCAGCAGCGATGCCAAAGTGCTGCTGATGGCGGGTGAGCCACTGAATGAACCTATCGTGGGCTATGGCCCGTTTGTGATGAACAGTAAAACCGAAATCAACGAAGCCATTCGTGATTTCAATTCCGGCCGCTTCGGCCAGATCCGATCGTAATAAAGGAGAAGAACATGTCTACACCTGCCAATTTTAATGGCGCTCGTCCGGTCATTGATGTTAACGATGCGGTGATGTTGCTTATTGACCACCAGAGTGGTCTGTTCCAGACCGTCGGGGATATGCCAATGCCGGAGCTGCGTGCCCGTGCGGCAGCGCTGGCAAAAATCGCTACCCTGGCAAAGATCCCGGTGATTACCACAGCGTCTGTCCCCCAAGGGCCGAACGGACCGCTGATCCCGGAGATTCACGCCAACGCGCCACATGCGCAGTATGTTGCCCGCAAAGGTGAGATCAACGCCTGGGATAACCCGGAATTCGTGGCGGCGGTAAAAGCGACGGGACGC
>NZ_JAIWJZ010000192.1:0-263 GCF_020216105.1 Enterobacter sp. K16B | reverse complement strand
TGCCATATCAATACGGGTTGTGCTGCGCGGAACCGGTAAGCCTGCATCGCAAACCACCAGCGTATCGGTATGCCCAAGACGGGAAATAACCGACGAGATTTCTGAGTTGAGAACCGTGCCTTTCTTCATTTTCTTGCTCCACTAGCGAAACGTTTCGCTGATATCAGTTTAGTCTTAAGAGTGTTCAGAAAACCACCGTGACGTAACAGATTTGTGATCAACGTCGAAACGTTTCGCTAAGTGAAATGGAGGGGTGGTAAATG
>NZ_JAIWJZ010000191.1:0-4320 GCF_020216105.1 Enterobacter sp. K16B | reverse complement strand
GCGCCACCGGGCTGCTTTTTATCGGTGAAACTCCGCAACCGTCATGGTGAAGCGAAGTACGGTATTGCCTTCATTGGCATAGCCGTGCGCGGCTTCCGTTTTCGCCACTGCCGACGCCCCGGCGGCCACCTGCGTCACCGTCTCGTCCACCGTCAGCGTTAACACTCCCTCATTCACGTGCAGCAGCTCAAACGTGCCTGCCGGGTGTCCCGAAGAGCTAAAACGCTCTCCCGGCTGCATCTCCCACTGCCATAGTTCAATCATATCCGGGCCCGCGGTGCCTGCCAGCAGTCTGGCGTAACCGCCCTGTGTGCCCTGCCACAGCACCGGAATCGCGGCTTCTTCGATAACGTGCACCTGCGGCTCGCTGGAGACGTTAACGATATCCGCCACTGAGATACCGAGCGCGGCGGCCAGCTTGCACAAAATGGCGATGCTGGGGTTGGCTGCGCCCTTTTCGATCTCCACCAGCATGCCTTTGCTGACGCTGGCGCGGCGGGATAGCTCATCCAGCGACAGTTTTTTCTCTTTGCGCCAGTTGCGTATGCGGTTCGCGACGGCCAGGCTTACCTGGGCGATATCGGCCCCCTGCTCAGTCATTATATTGACTTTATCAGTCATTGGTCACTACCATGGTATAAAACAGTCAATACAGGATTATTTATGTCTCTCGTTACGCCGTCAATAGACTCGCGTCTTGCCGGGATTGCCCCAGGCTTTCGGGCGCTGAGCATTCTGGTTGAAGCTGCGCCGATTACCCACCCGGAAGTGGCGACCGCCGCGCTGGCGCAGGCCTGCCAGCAGATGCTTAATGATGATGTGCCCTGGGCTGATGCACACCTATCAGGCTGGGATGAGGTGTTTAAAGCCTTCGGTGCGAAACCGAAACGCACGCCCTGCTCGGCATCCGCCCTGCGTAAGCGGGTCCTGAAAGACGGATCGCTGCCGCCGCTGGATCCGGTGGTGGATATCTATAACGCGGTGAGCATTCGCTACGCCATTCCGGTTGGCGGCGAAAATCTCACGGCGTATTCAGGCGCGCCGCGTCTGACGCTGGCCGACGGCAGCGAGCCGTTTGATACCTTCAAAGAGGGACAGCCGGTGGTGGAACATCCGGAACCGGGCGAGGTTATCTGGCGCGACGATCTCGGCGTCACCTGCCGCCGCTGGAACTGGCGCCAGGGGATACGGACGCGTCTGGACAGCCAGGCGCACACCATGTGGTTTATTCTTGAAAGCCTGCCGTCGATGCCGCTTGCAGCGTTGGAAGAGGCGGGTGCGGAGTTGGTGGATAGCCTGCAGCGGCTGATGCCGGGAGCCAGGTCTCAGGTTCAACTGCTGGCGCTGTCCTGAACAACGCCGGGTGGCGCTACGCTTACCCGGCCTACAAACCTTTATAACGCCTGTTACTCTGGCAACAACCCAACAAAACTGCGTTTTTTGCGCGGTTCGGACATTAACTCTTCAAGCTTATCCACGCACGCCAGATAGTGCGGAGTTTGCTTGTGCGCCAGCACCGCCTCTTCGTCTTTATAGGCCTCGTAGATAAAGAACCGGGTTTTCACCCTGGGGTCCTGCAATACGTCAAAGCGCAGATTTCCGGGCTCCTGAATCGCCCCCTCGTGGTTGGCGCGAAACACCTCCAGAAACTCGTCCACCCGCTCGGGCTTAATGTTGATTTCAACCAGCGTCACGTTCATTTTGCTTCTCCCTGTTTCTCTTCCTGCCAGAACTGGAACGCCTCCCGGGCGTTCATGTTCTCGTGAACCACTTTCTTCACCGCTTTCAGCATGGCGAGCGGCGCGCTGGACTGGAAGATATTGCGTCCCATGTCCACGCCGGAAGCCCCCTGATCAATCGCGCGCCAGCACATCTCCAGCGCCTCGTGCTCCGGCAGCTTTTTGCCACCCGCGATGACGATCGGGACCGGGCAGCTGGCAGTCACTTTTTCAAAGCCCTCGTCCACATAGTAGGTTTTGACGAACTGCGCCCCCATTTCGGCGGCGATGCGACTGGCGAGCGAGAAATAGCGCGCGTCCCGCGCCATCTCTTTCCCGACGCCGGTCACCGCCAGCGTCGGCATACCGTAGCGCGCCCCGGCGTCCACCAGCTTGATGATGTTGTTGATCGACTGATGCTCAAACGGGCTTCCGATATAGACCTGCGCCGCCACCGCGCAGACGTTCAGGCGCAGCGCGTCCTCCATCGCCACCGCCACGCACTCGTTGGAGAGCTCACCCAGAATCGAATTCCCCCCGGAGGCACGCAGCACCACCGGTTTGTTCGTCGCGGCTGGTACCTGGCTCCTGAGGATGCCGCGGGTACACATCAGCACGTCGGTTTCGCCGAACAGCGGCGCGATGGAGAGATCGATACGCTCAAGGCCGGTAGTCGGCCCCTGAAAATAGCCCTGGTCAAAGGCCAGCATCACCGTGCGGTTGCTTTGCGGGTTAAAGATGCGCGCCAGCCGCGACTGCATTCCCCAGTCCAGCGAGCCGCAGCCTTTCAGGGTGAACGGCACATTTTGCTGCGGCGTGCCGATGCCAAAATCCTTACCGTCTTTGATGTCGTCTAAATCAGCCATTTGCTCCCCCGTCAGAAATCGTATTTGTTGATGTTCTCTTTGGTGAACACCACGCGCTCCGGCAGCAGCACGATGCCGTTGCCCTTCGCCTCATACTGGTAGCCCTGCACGCTGTTCGGCTCGACCTTCAGCGCCCCGATGTTTTTTACGTCCACGCTGTCGCCAACGTTAAGATCGCCTTTTTTCAGCAAACGATCGGCGACATTGACCGCAATTTTGCCCTGTTGTACGACATCCCACAGACCGAAGGCTTTCACCGTGCCGCGCTCCACGTACGGGCGCATCACGTTCGGCGTGCTGAACCCGACAATCGCTACCCCTTCCCGCTTCAGGTTTTCTGCCGCCTGGGCGGCGGCGGGAAGTGCGTTGGCGTCCGGCGCGATGATGGCATCCAGATCCGGATACGCTTTTAAGATCCCCTCGGCAGTCTGCAGGGATTTGGTGGCGTCGTTATAGCCAAACTGCGTGGTCACGATCTGCCACTGGGGATGGTCTTTCTCAATTTTGGCCTTCGCCTCTTTTACCCACTGGTTCTGGTCGGTAACGGTGGGGCTGGAGTAGAAGAACGCCACTTTGGCATTCGGTTTGGTGACCTGCTTGCCCGCCATCTCCACCAGCAGGCCGCCGAGCTGTTCCGGCGTCCCCTGGTTGATGTAGATGCTGCGGCACTCCGGTTTGGTGTCGGAGTCCCAGGTCAGGACCTTGACGCCACGCTGCATCGCGCGCTTCAGCGCCGGGCAGAGGCCGTCCGGCGACACGGCGGAGACAATAATCGCGTTATAGCCCTGGTTGACGAAGTTATTGATGAGCTGCACCTGACCGGAGACGCTCGGCTCGGTGGGGCCGTCGTAGGTGACGTCCACGCCAAGATCTTTCCCCGCCTCTTTCGCACCGTTGCCGCCGCTGGTGAAGAAGCCGACCCCCACCAGTTTCGGGATAAAGGCAATGCGGTCCGCGGCCTGCGCCGAGGCGAAGCTGAGGGCCATTGCCAGGACGAGCAGTTTTGTTTTCATCTTACGCTCCGGGTAGTTTTCAGGAAGATATTGCGCACCCATTCACGGTGCAGACTCAGCGACCGTCCCATCACCACCACAACCAGCAGCGCCCCTGACAGCGCGCTCGACACCTGGTTGGGGATGCCGACCATCTGTAAACCCTGTTGCAGGTAGCCCACCAGCAGCGCCGCCAGCGCCGTACCGACAACCGAACCTGACCCGCCGTAGATACTGGCCCCGCCGAGCACGGCGGCGGTGAGTGCGGGCATCAGCAAATCGCGCCCCAGATCCGAACGCGCAGAGCCGAAATAGGAGACCATCACCAGCGCGGCAATGGCCGAGGCCACGCCCACCAGGCCGTACAGCGCGTAGGGCATGCCGTTCACCGACAGCGCTGCGTAGCGCGCCGCGCGCGGGTTCTGCCCGATCAAGAACAGATGACGGCCAAAGCGCCCGCGGTGGGCAATCAGCCAGAAGAAAACGGTCATCACCGCGAACAATACCAGCGGGAGTGGCAGGCCAAGCACCGTGAGGTTAGCGAACGCGGTAAAACTGTCCGGGAAGCCGCCAATCCCCTCATAGCCCGTCGCTCCCGCCATGCCGGAGAGCAGCAGCGCCCCGCCGCCGTAGAGGTAGAGCGTGCCGAGGGTGATAACCAGAGGACTAATGCCGGTGTAGTGGATCAACGCCGCATTCAGTAGTCCGCACAGCAGGCCCAGCAGCAGCGTCAGAGGAATGGCA
>NZ_JAIWJZ010000190.1:0-600 GCF_020216105.1 Enterobacter sp. K16B | reverse complement strand
GGCAATGTACGGCCGGTCCGGGTTACCGTCCTCAAAGCCAATCGCCACCTCGGTGCCCGCCAGCAGCGGCAGATGCAGACCCCAGGTGTCACCGGCGTACGGGCGGGACTGGCGCACCCACAGGCTCTCGAACCCGGTTTCCCAGTTGTCCCGGTCAAACAGCATGTTGACGCGGTAGCGGCCGTCCTTATCAATATGTCCGTAGGTGTCATTTTCGGTGGTACTGGTGACGCGGGCCGGTAAGGTGCCGGCCATTACCGGGCGCGAGCCAGGCTCCGGGCGGAAGCTGAAATCCGGGCTGTCCGGAATACCGTCAAACCTGACGCCGAAGTCCTTATCACGACGCGCATGGGTATGCATTGCCGTGACGACCACCCCCTGCGCAAACACGTCCGCCACTTCATACCCGCCGGTGACTTTCAGCCGCATCCCCGGAGAGAGCGTCGGACAACTGGTGACGGCCCGGGTCTGTGTCTGGCCATTGAGGTAGCGCTCATGACGAATGCGGGCATAAAACGCCCCGGACTCCGGCGCCGGGTTGCGGTCGTGGGCATTCCCCGCGGTCAGGTAGTTATCTCCCCAGTGGTAAGCCTCCCCACA
>NZ_JAIWJZ010000189.1:0-15121 GCF_020216105.1 Enterobacter sp. K16B | reverse complement strand
AAAAAAAAGTTCCGTATACCTAATATTTAACATTTTCTGAACGAATTTTGTGCAATAAAATTAAGGAGAACCGCACCAGACAAGCCTTGCCGCAGTTTTGAGGTGGGGAACTAAAATCCCATCTCGCTGTCAAAAAAAATTCCAGGAATAATCTTAATTTCACTCAATGATACAAATTTGAGTGAATTTTTAGCCCAGAAAGTTGTCCTCTGCGGTAAGAATCCGAACGAACCGGACGCATAATAAACCCGATCGCGTTCCCCTCTTCAGCCGCTTCCGTCAGACGGAAATGTTCCTCTTCCGTCAGTTCTTCTGGCAACCAGCCAATCACCACGCTGTAATTTCCAGTGCGTAATGCACGGATCATCGACTCAACGGTATCGCAAGGCGAGAGTTGATTAATCTGCATAACCTTTGTCAGCGGGAGGCCCGCGGACTGAACCCACTCACGGCTCAGCTTTTGCTGAGGCGTGAGCCAGAGCTGCCAGCGCGATTGCTGGCCGAGCTGTTGCAATAACGGCAACAACAGAAGTTGCGTCAACAGGGGCTGGTCTTCACGATAAACCACTTCACTGATAAGCCCCGTGGACACACGCTCGACGGAATTCTGCGCGACATTGCCTGCGGTAGAAGAGAGAGAGGTTGAGCGATTTGCATAGCCTGAAGTGTACATATTCATTCCAGCCCTGTAGTTACTGTATGAATATACAGTAACCCCTGTATGCATAAAGATCAACCTCATTTTCGGAAAGCGACTCGCAAAATTCATTCAATCTTGATGCCCCTCGAAAAATCATCTTGCTCAACGGCGACAAGTTGCCTATTTTCCTGCTAACGGATCCGTTAGTAAGAAAAGTCGTGGTTAGCATATGATTTTCAAGGGAAATATCATGAAAAAGATATCTTATGAACGGATTTATCAATCCCAGGAATACCTCTCTCCGCTGGGCGAAATCCATCATCGTGCGCTGTTTGGCGGTTACACCCTGGCGGTGGATGATGCGGTCTTTGCCATGGTGTCAGACGGCGAACTTTATCTTCGTGCGTGTGAGGAAAGTGCAAAATACTGTGTAAAAAATGCCGCCTCGTTTTTAACGCTGATGAAGCGAGGTCGTCCGGTACTGCTCAACTATTATCGTGTTGACGACGGCTTATGGCAGGACAGAGAGCGGCTGCTTCAGCTCTCCTCGTATGCCCTCAGTGCCGCAAGAAAAGAGCGCAACCTGCGGCATCAACGAAACCGACTTAAGGATCTGCCGAACCTGACTTTTCAGCTTGAAGTTTTGCTGTTTGAAGCCGGTATCACCAATGAAGAGACACTCCGGGCGCTGGGCGCCAGAGCCAGCTGGCTGAAGATGCGGGCGAAAAATAAAGCGCTGAGTATAAAAGTGCTCTTCGCGCTGGAAGGGGCGATTGAGGGGCTGCATGAGGCGGCGCTCCCGGCAGGTATTCGCCGGGAGCTGACGGAGTGGTTTAATGCGCTACCTGAGGCACAGGATAATCACTCCTCCAGGTAGCGATTTGCTGCTGCAGCCGGCAAATTTCAGGCAGCAAAGCGATGAGCAGGCCGATTTGCTGAAGAACCAGCGGCGCTTTGCTGTCGTTACCCGGATCAAGATGCGCAATGCGCTGAGCCAGTTCATCCAGTGCCTGTTGCACCCGCGGTTCATCCGCCGGTCGGTGATGAAGTGCGTCATCGACGTAGCATACGGCGTCGTCCAGCAGGTTGAGAATACCCGGGTTGGTGAGCTTCTCGCGGTGGGCACCCAGCGTCGAAATGTAGCTGGTAAAGGTATGGTTCAGGCACAGCAGACGAAAGGCTGTTTCACGAATTTCTGCGGTGGCGCGAGGCTCCGTTGACATGTTCGAAACAACAGAAGCCAGCTCAGCATCGCTGTTGTGTGCATCGCGTCGTGCTATCCGGTAGGCCAGGCGGTTATCGCGCCCCTGGTGGTACTGCTCCAGAATGGCGTCAAGGTATCGACAGTTGGCGTTCAACGCCCGCTCAACCACGCGCGGCAAATTACGAAAACGCCAGTCCGGCCAGATAAAGCTGACTGCCGCCCAGGCGATGGCGCAGCCTATCAGGGTATCGATCACCCTGGGAAGGGCGACTTCAAACCCTTCACCCAGCAGGTTAAAGCAGAGCAACACCAGCAGCGTAATAAACATGGTGGCATGCGCGTACTGCACATTGCGAAACGCGAAGAACAACACGCCGGTGATCACGATCAGAATCAGCTGACCTTCAATGGACGGCACGAAATAGAGCACCGGCAGGCCAATCGCGACGCCCACCAGCGTACCGATAATACGCAGCGCCAGCCGGTGCCGCGTAGCGTTATAGTTGGGCTGACAGACGAACAGACTGGTGAGCAGGATCCAGTAACCGTGATGTAACCCGGTAATCTGGATAAGCGCATAACCTACGCACAGCACCAGGGACATTCTCACCGCGTGGCGAAACAGCGCCGACTCGGGCGTAAAGTTGCGGCTCAGCCGTAGCCACATATCGCTCACGCTGTGCACGCTGTCATCCGCGAGCTGGTTATCGACCTCACTGCCCGGCTGTGCCATCGCCTGTTCGGACTCAATGGTCGCCAGTTGAGCATCAATCGCCCGCAGGTTATTCAGCAGGAAACCCAGGGCTTTGATGTGTTCCGGTGAGGTTCCGCTGGCCTGAACGCGGTCGAGCGCCGCATCCAGGTGGCTGAATACGCGTTCAAAGCGTGGGTCATGCTGATAGGGCGTGCGCAGCAGAATAGAGCGCGAGAGTTGCTGACACGCCTGGGACTGCATGGAGAGCAGGCGCTGGAAGCGGAACATTACGTCGCTGTAGCGGAACTTCTCGCGCAGGGCGGCATACTGAACGTGCGAGGAGCTGGCGCGCTCATGAATATCCTGGGCGGCAAAATAGTAGTGTAAGGTTCGTCGCGTTCCGCGCTGGCCACGATCCCCGCGCAGACGGGTCAGCAGCGAGGCTTTGGTCTGGTTAAGGGTGGCGACCAGTTGACCGTTCGCCAGCGCCAGATCGTAGAGCGGCGCCTGGCTTTCTTCTTCGATATCGGGGTCAAACAGCCGGGATTTCAGCTCCAGATAGTGGGCTAACTGCTCGAAGCTGCGGGCAAGGTTATCCTGCAGGGGGCGAACCGGGAAGATCAGATGACCGGTTAACGTCAGCAGGTTATACCAGATGGCGCCCAGCAACAGCAGGACAGGCTGTTGATACCACTGATCGTAAAGCGACACGCCCAGCATGGTATAGATGGCGATCAGCAATGCGCCAAACGCGATGGTGGCATAGCGCTGCCCAAGGCCGCCCAGCAAAATAAACCCGCTGGTGGAGAGCGTAAGACCCAGGGCAAACAGCCAGGGCCACGGGAAAAGCAGCTCAACGGATGCGGAAGCAATAAAAAAGCAGATCAGCGTAATGACCAGGTTACGTAAACGCCCGGCCAGACGATCGTCCAGGTCCGCCAGCGCCCCGGCCACCACGCCCAGCGTGAGCGGGATGGTGAGTTTGACATCATTCAGCCACCATGGCAGGGCAACCGTGCCGCAAAGGGCGATAAAAATCCTGACGTTATAGAGCCAGGTACTGTTCCAGGTATAACGGCGAAGCAGTGGGCTTAGCATAAACGCGGCCAGTCCTTATTTACTGAAAACGACGACGAGCATTTGCTTCACGCGCGGCCTGGGCCACTTCTACCGAAACCACCCTGCGCCCGACGGGCCAGAGAGCGATCGCGGCGATCTTGAAATTCGCAAGTCCCACCGGAATACCGATAATCGTGACGCACTGCGCAATCCCCGCAAAAATATGCATGATGCACAGCCACCAGCCGAAGAAGATCAGCCACAGAATATTCAGCAGGGTCCCGCCCGTATTCATCAGGGCGTTTTTGCTCTCCGGATTCAGCTCGTCGACGTGGATGGCCTCATTCCCGTAGGGGACAAACGAGAGTTTAGTGATCTCCCAGCAGGAACGGGTCAGGGGAAGCGTAAAAATCAGAACGATGCTCACCAGCGTGGCAAAAAGCCAGGAAAGGGTGGTGGCAAAACCGCCCAGCACAAAATTCAACACATTCAGAACGGTACGCATAAACCCTCACTTCCTTTCGATAAATTAACGCCCAATGATTGTAACGTTTTTTTAGGCTGGAGCACCTTAAAACTGGCAGTTAAACTATCAGACAAATTATCTCTTCGTGGATTTGGCGGGACATGGAACTGAAAGCAACTTCAATGGGCAAACGCCTGGCACAACACCCTTACGACAGGGTGGTTCTCCTTAATGCCGGGGTGAAAGTCTCCGGAGAACGCCACGAATACCTTATTCCGTTTAATCAGCTTCTGGCTATCCACTGCAAACGCGGGCTGGTGTGGGGCGAACTGGAGTTCGTTCTGCCAGACGATAAAGTCGTGCGACTTCACGGCACCGAGTGGGCGGAAACCCAGCGCTTCCACCATCACCTGAACGCGCTCTGGCAGCAGTGGAGCCAGGAGATGAGCGTGATTGCGTCCCAGGTGCTGCAGCAGGTGCTGGACGACATCGCGCAAAGCAACGCGCAGCAAACCTGGCTGACCCGTCAGCAGACAGCCGGGCTACAGCGAAAGATCAGGCAGGCACTCTCGGCGCTGCCGATATCCGTGACGCGTCTCGATGAGTTTGACAATTGTCGTGACGCCTGGCGCCAGTGTCAGGCCTGGCTGAATGACGTGGATAAAAGCCGGCTTGCCCATAACCAGGCCTGGACGGATGCCATGCTTACCCAATACGCTGATTTCTTCAGTACGGTGGAATCTTCCCCCCTCAATCCGGCGCAGGCGCGTGCGGTGGTGAACGGTGAGCAATCGCTGCTGGTGCTTGCGGGCGCCGGAAGCGGTAAAACGTCGGTGCTGGTGGCGCGTGCTGGCTGGCTGCTGACGACCGGAGAAGCCGTACCCGATCAAATTCTGCTTCTGGCTTTTGGCCGCAAGGCGGCTGAGGAGATGGACGAGCGTATTCAGGCTCGCCTGCATACCCGGGATATCACCGCCAGAACCTTCCATGCGCTTGCGCTGCATATTATTCAGCAGGGCAGTAAAAAAGTGCCTTCCATCAGCAAACTGGAAAACGATACGCAGGCGCGTCAGGCGCTGTTTATCAAAACCTGGCGCCAGCAGTGCAGCGAGAAAAAGGCGCAGGCGAAAGGATGGCGTCAGTGGCTGGAGGACGAGCTCAACTGGACGGTGCCAGAGGGCAGTTTCTGGCAGGATGACAAACTGGCGCGCCGGCTGGGGTCGCGGCTTGACCGATGGGTAAGTCTGATGCGAATGCATGGTGGGTCGCAGGCGGAGATGATAGAGAGCGCGCCGGAGGGGATCCGCGATCTGTTTTCGAAGCGCGTCAAACTGATGGCGCCGCTGCTGAAAGCCTGGAAAACGGCGCTGAAGGAGGAAAACGCCGTCGACTTCTCCGGGTTAATCCACCAGGCCATTATCATTCTTGAGAAAGGGCGTTTTGTCAGCCCGTGGAAACATATTCTGGTGGATGAGTTTCAGGATATCTCCCCGCAGCGTGCCGCGCTGCTCTCGGCGCTGCGGGCGCAGAATAAGCATACCTCACTGTTTGCGGTGGGGGACGACTGGCAGGCCATCTATCGCTTCAGCGGCGCGCAGCTCTCCCTGACGACCGCGTTCCACCACTATTTTGGCGAAGGGGATCGCAGCGATCTGGACACGACCTACCGCTTCAATTCCCGAATCGGTGAGATTGCTAACCGCTTTATCCAGCAGAACCCGCATCAGCTGGCCAAGCCGCTCAATAGCCTGCGGTCTGGTGATAAAAAAGCCGTCACTCTGCTGGCGGATGATCAGCTGGAGCCGCTGCTGGACAAGCTCAGCGGCTATGCGAAGCCCGATGAACGTATCCTGGTGCTGGCGCGTTACCATCACCTCAAACCTGCGGCGCTGGAAAAAGCCGCCACCCGCTGGCCGAAGCTGCAGATTGAATTTATGACCATTCACGCCAGCAAAGGGCAGCAGGCCGATTATGTCATCGTGGTGGGGCTGAAAGAGGGGAGCGATGGTTTCCCGGCTCCTGCTCGCGAGTCGGTGATGGAGGAGGCCTTACTGCCGGAACCGGAAGACTTCCCGGACGCCGAAGAGCGGCGTTTGCTGTATGTGGCCATGACCCGCGCGCGTCACCGCGTGTGGCTGCTGTTCAACAAAGAGGAGCCATCCGTATTTGTGGATATCCTGAAGAGTATTGATGTGCCGGTGGCGAGAAAGCCATAACGACGACGGGCAAAGAGGAGCAGGCCGGGTAAGGCGTAGCCGCCACCCGGCAAAAAAGCTACTTCAGTCTCTCGGAAAGATAGCGCTGATAATCCGGAATAAGGATCTCAACCGGGGAGTTAAACTGCGGGGATTCAATAATGAAATCCGCCGTCGAGAGGTTGGTCGCCACCGGGATATTCCACACCGTTGCCAGACGCAGCAGCGCTTTGACATCCGGATCGTGCGGAACCGCATTCAGCGGATCCCAGAAGAAGATCAGCACATCAATCTTTCCTTCGGAAATCTGCGCCCCGACCTGCTGATCGCCGCCCATCGGGCCGCTCAGCATGGCATTAACCTCCAGACCCGTTTCGCGCTGAATCAGGTTACCGGTTGTGCCGGTCGCCGACAGGGCGTGCTTTTCCAGCAAAGACTGATGACGGCGAACCCAGTTAAGCAGCATTTGTTTACAGTGATCGTGCGCAACCAGAGCAATGTGTTTACGTTCCGGTAGCGTGCGTGTTGTCAGTTCCATAATCATATCCATCAGGTTAACTGACTACACGATGACGGGAACCGCCTGACGCTGCAAGAGCAAGGCGTAAAAAATGTGGCTTATGAGGAAGGTTGTTGTTTTGCCCATTGTAAAAACCGGGCGCGCGTATCAGGATCGGCCTGCTGAAACCAGAATTTGAGGCGTTGTTCCGTCAGGGTCTGTGACTGAGGAGGAATAACGTCCAGTTCAGAGACACCCGATAGCAGCGTACTGTCGTCAGCCATCATGGTGGCAAACTGCGGAAGCGAGGCGCGTTTGCCTGCTTTGTTATAGGCCTGGGCCGCGGCCTCGTAATCCGGTCCTTTCGGTGAGGTAGTCAGCGCCAGAATATCCAGTTTTACCGGAATCGGCATTGCATCCCCGTCCAGCAGTTCAATACGCGGTGACGCGTCAAAGGCCGCACTCTCTTTCTCTGTTTCAATACGCGGCAGGGTAATGTTGACCTGACTGATTTGCCGGGTATTAAAGCTGACAATCAGCGGCGGGGAGAGGTACATCCTTTGCTCATGATTGGCGAGGCCGATCGATTTTTCTACCCGGAATACCAGCTGATGTGGGCCGTTATCTAACTCAATGCTGTCGGCACCGCGCAATAAGGAGCTGGAGACCTTTTTTCCATCCAGCACCAGGAGATCAATATCGCCAGAGAGCCGAAGCGTGGTAGCAAAGACGCAGACCGGCATCACTAATGCAATCAGAGCAGTGGCAATACCGGTTTTCATAGAAGGCTCCTGTCAGAAATCCTGTCGGCGCATGAATGTATCTAAATTTTTCGATAATCACGTTTACTAACATATAGACATATTTGGCCGTTTTGCCCTCATACATCTGTATGGGATGGATGGTTGAGATGTGCCCTTTGGCGTACACTTTGAAAAAAGCCAGGAGAAAAACCATGAAAGAGAACGATATTGCCGAGATTTTGACATCCACGCGCACCATTGCGCTGGTGGGCGCGAGCGATAAACCCGATCGTCCAAGCTATCGGGTCATGAAATACCTTCTCGATCAGGGTTATCACGTTATCCCTGTCTCGCCGAAAGTGGCCGGTAAAAGTTTACTGGGCCAGCAGGGCTACGCCACGCTCAACGACGTACCGGAAAAAATCGATATGGTGGATGTTTTCCGTAATTCGGAGGCGGCGTGGGGCGTGGCTCAGGAAGCCATTGCGATTGGGGCAAAAACGTTGTGGATGCAGCTCGGGGTGATTAACGAGCAGGCTGCGGTGCTGGCGCGTGAGGCGGGTCTGAAGGTGGTCATGGACCGCTGCCCGGCCATTGAAATCCCCCGTCTGGGGCTGGCGAAGTAATAAAAAAAGCCCGTTCATCGGGCTTTTTTACACGCTTAGTTCCGCAGGCGCGGAGCCTGTAACTGTTTGCGGATAGTCTGAGCCAGTTCATCCATCGTAGGTTGCTCCGGATGTTCTTCCCGCAGTTCACTGCTGAGCTGCGCTTCAGCAAGATAGGTGTGAACGGGTTGTCCGTCATCACCTTCCATTACCACATGGTACCAGGGCGCGGCGCGAAGCTCGGCGTTCACCGCCAGCTCGTCTGCTGACGGTTCATCAAGGGAATACTCCGGGTCGATATCCACGACCACACCCAAATACCCTAGCAAAGTGTGGCGGACCTGCTGGCCGATACCGAATTTGCTGGCAATCATAGTCACCTCCCGGGAAATACGACTTACACGTTATGTGCGGGCAATATTTCTCTTTTCAAGTTACATGACGCGACAGGCAAACCCTTTCAGATAGAGCCCTTCCGGGTAGGTAGCAATCACCGGGTGATCGGCTGCCTGACGGAACTGCTCTATAAATTGTACATCACGACCAGCATCTATTGCGGCATCGGCGATGATTTTTTGGAATAAATCGGTGGTCATCAGGCCTGAGCAGGAGAACGTGAGCAAGACGCCGCCCGGATTCAGCAGCTGGATGGCCAGCATGTTGATATCTTTATAGCCGCGGCAGGCGCCCATCAGCTGACTTTTGTTTTCAACAAACTTCGGCGGATCCATCACGATAACGTCGAACTTCTCGCCCTGATCGCGATATTTACGCAGCAGCTTAAAGACGTCGTCACGAATAAATTCGGCTTTGCTCAGATCAAGCTTATTCAGCTCGACGTTCTGTTTCGCCACGTCCAGCGCTTCCTGTGAGGTGTCCACGCTCACCACCTGGGCACAACCGCCCATCAGCGCTGAAACGGCAAACCCGCCGGTGTAGGAGAAGCAGTTCAGCACGCGTTTGTCGGCAACGTACTGACGCGTCGCCAGGCGGCTGTCGCGCTGGTCGAGGTAATAACCCGTTTTGTGTCCGCCCTGAATATCCACCAGCAGCTTCATGCCGTGCTCTTCAATCGGCAGCAGGGCAGGCGGCAGTTCACCGGTCACAGGGCCTTGCGTCAGCTCCATGCCCTCTTTTTTGCGCACCGCCACGTCGCTGCGGTCGTAAATGGCGCACTGTGGGAACAGTGTTTGCAGGGCACTAATCAGCGCGGCACGCTGGTATTCCGCCCCGGCGCTCAGAAGCTGCAGCACCAGGAAGTTGCCGAAGCGGTCAATGGTGACGCCCGGGAGACCATCGGACTCACCGGCAATCAGGCGGTAGCTGTCCAGCCCGTCGCGTTTTGCCAGCCACTCACGCCACTGCTGCGCCTGCTGCAAACGGCGAACGAAGAAGTCGATATCAATGGTTTCATCTTTATCGAAGGTCCAGACGCGGGCACGTATCTGGGACGCTGGCGAGTAGGCGCCTCGCGCTAACCATTTCCCCTGATGGTCAACGATATCAATGGTTTCACCGAGGCTGGCTTTGCCTTCCATGCGGGCAACCGCGCCGGAAAAGACCCAGGGATGACGGCGCAGTAAAGACTTCTCGCGCCCTTTGGCTAACACTAAACGTACACTCATAATTTGCTGTTCTGTCGATTTCAGGGAAATGGCGCGTAGAGTAGCACATCAAAACGGATCAGAGCTTCTCAAAATCTCTGATGATTTTTCGATAACGCCAGGATTTATACGACAGTACAGGAGGTTGTGCGAGAGTCATAATGCTAACCCCTACGATGATCGCCAGCCCCCACGCCAATGCCTTGACAGGTGAACTGAAAACGACAAGAACAATCAGGAACATGAAGCATACGCTGACTACCCAGAGTAGGGTATTGAATCGACGGGCGAGATCGTAAACTGCTTCTTCAGGCGTTCCGCCGTACCTCTCAACGTTATTTTTTATCTTCTGCAAATCAGACAGTGTAAAACCAGAGCGCAACAGGTCTTCATCAGTAACATTCATATCGTTTTCCTTTCGCGCATAGCATTCCATTTACTGTTTGTACACGAACAGACTCACTGCGCGTAGAGTAGCACTTTCAGCAAGGCGCAATCATCTGCGGATACCCTTGAGCGTTTCGGCACAAAATCAAATCGCTTAGGCACATTACAAGATTGCCGAGGGATATACAGTGGGGCTTCCAGTACAGCAAAGGGAGCCCCCATGAAAAAGCACAGTGTAATAGCAATAACCGCTCTGACGGCAATGAGTTTTCAGGTTTTCGCCGCAACGCCTTTCAGCATGACCAGCCGGGATATTTCCGGCGAACGGCGGTTAGCGTCACCGCAGGTGTTTGAGGGATTTGGCTGCCACGGTGGGAATACCTCGCCACAGCTGGCGTGGAAAAATCCGCCCGCGGGTACGAAAAGTTTTGCCGTCACGGTCTATGATCCTGATGCGCCTACCGGCAGCGGCTGGTGGCACTGGACCGTAGCCAACATTCCCGCGAAGACAATGACGCTGCCCGCTGATGCCGGTAATCCAAATGGCGAAAAATTACCTGCCGGCGCTGTGCAGGGGCGTAATGATTTCGGGTATTCTGGATTCGGCGGCGCATGTCCGCCCGCAGGAGATAAGCCTCACCGCTATCAGATGACCGTCTGGGCGCTGGACGTGGATAAACTGCCTGTCGACAACAATGCCAGCGGCGCGCTGGTCGGTTTTATGCTCAATAGTCATGTTCTGGCAAAGACGCAGTTAACCGCAACCTACAGCAGATAAGGATGAACCGGTGCAGGAGTTTCATTTTCGACATAAACATCTCACGGCGGGTGAAGTGACTGCCAGCAAAATGCATCGCCTGCACCAGGTTAAACTCTTTTTTCCGGCCATTTGTCATATTACGCACGGCAGTAAGGTGATTGTGCAGGACGACAACCGCCTGGTGGCCACCCGGGATGAGCTCATCATTATCCCTGCCAATACGGCGATGGAGATCATCAATCAGCCTGCAAACGGTCTGTTTCACTCGGATTTGCTGATGTTATCGCCGGAAATCGTTGCCGGGTTTAAAGCGCATTACCTGAAATCCTGGCCGCGCACGACGCTGCATTCGCTCTGCGCTCCGCTAAGCGAGGGGCTGGCGTTTATGTGGGATAACCTGCTGCACGCCGTGCGTCAGGATTTACCGGAGGCGCTGCAAAAACATCAGGCCTTCGGTCTGTTGCTGGCATTGCTGCATGACGGCATGGCAGGCCCGCTGCTTATCGAGCGAAGCAATAACCTGACCGAGCAGGTGCGACAGTTCATTATGCTGTCGCCTGCCAGAGCCTGGACCGCGCAGGACATTGCCAGCCGTCTCGCCCTGAGCGTGCCGACGCTGCGCAGACGCTTACGCGAAGAGTCGCAGAGCTTTCGTCAGATTGTGGAGGAGGTAAGGATGGCCGTGGCGCTGTCACAGCTACAGTCAACCCGATTACCGATTGGCGAAATCGCATTACAATGTGGGTATCTTTCCAGCTCTCGTTTCACCGCCCGTTTCCGGCAACACTATGGCTGTTTGCCGAAAACGCTACGTTAAGGAGAAGAAAAATGGCAAAAGTCTGCACTATTGCCTGGGTTCATGGCATCGTTCAGGGCGTGGGTTTCCGCTACAGCACTCAGCGCGAGGCCGTTCAGCTTGGGTTAACGGGATACGCGCGCAACATGGATGACGGCAGCGTTGAGGTGGTCGCCTGTGGCGAAGCGGAGCAGGTCGACAAGCTGGTGGCGTGGCTGAAAGCGGGTGGGCCGCGCAGCGCGCGGGTTGATAAGGTCTTAACGGAACCGCATCAACCCGGCCGGGAGTACGTTAACTTCGGTATTCGCTATTAAATACACTTCACCGGTTTAGGCAGGCCGGCAATTTTGGTGGCCTGTTTTGCCGGGCCTTTCGGGAACAAACGATAGAGATAGCGGCTGTTGCCTTTCTCTTCACCGAACTTATTGGCCATCGCTTTGACCAGCATGCGGATGGCCGGAGAGGTGTTGAATTCGAGATAGAACTCGCGCACAAAACGCACCACTTCCCAGTGTTCGGGGGAGAGGGCGATGCCTTCTTTCTCAGCAATGACTTCTGCCAGCGCTTCGTTCCACTGGCCACTTTCTTTCAGATAACCGTCGTTATCGGTCTCGATCTCTTTGCCTTCAAAACTCAACATAGTCATTCACGCGTCAGTCAAAAACGCTGCAGTGTACCAAAAAACAAAGCCCCGCATAAGCGGGGCCAGGTTCACATCGTTGCGGCTTAATCCCGGCTGGCAAAACCCAGGATGCTCAGCAGGCTGACGAAGATGTTGTACAGCGAGACATACAGGCTCACGGTGGCGCGAATATAGTTGGTCTCACCGCCGTGAATGATGTTGCTGGTTTCATACAGAATTGCGCCGGATGACAGCAGGATAAACACCGCGCTAATCGCCAGGTGCAGGGCAGGGAGCTGCAGGAAGATGTTAGCCACCATACCAATCAGCACCACCACGATACCCGCCATCAGCATACCGCCGAGGAAGGACATGTCCTTGCGGGTGGTGAGCACGTAGGCCGAGCAGCAGAAGAACACCAGCGCGGTTCCGCCCAGCGCCATACCAATCACATCGCCCATGCCGGCGGACAGGTACGCGTTCAGGATTGGTCCCAGGATGTAGCCCAGGAAGCCGGTGAAGGCAAACGCGGAGAGAATACCGACCGGTTTGTCAGCGGTTTTGTAGGTCAGGAACATCAGACCATACATCCCCACCAGCGTCAGGATCAGCCCCGGGGACGGCAGCATCAGCACGGTGCTGGCGGTTGCCGTGATCGCCGAAAACGCCAGCGTCAGGCTGAGCATGAAATAGGTATTGCGCAGCACCTTGTGGGTGCTGAGTAGCGATGTGCGGTCGCGTGAGGAAGTAATTATACGATCCATGAGTCACTCTCTTATGACAGATGTAATTAACGGAAAGAATAGGAAACGGCGCGTCACTCTCAAAGTGGTTTTACCCATCTTTACTCAGCAGGTTAGGGCGGAAGCTGGTTGTTTCTTCTGCATAAATACGTTTCACCAGTATGAACAGCGGTTTGACGCGATTAATCAGATCAACCTCTTATAGGTTACTGAAAATTATTGCGTTATTACCATAAGGCCGCTAAGAGTTATTTCCGGATCGTCTCAAAAACAGACAATAAGGCGAAGGAAATGAAACCACAAACACGCACGCGCTTTACGCTCTCTTTACTTACCGCAGGGATCCTGTGCGCCAGCACGGCAACCTTGGCTGCGAACGTGCCGGCAGGAACGCAGCTGGCAGATAAGCAGGAACTGGTCAGGAACAACGGTAATGAGCCGGCCTCGCTCGACCCGCATAAAGTCGAAAGCGACGTCGAATTCAATATTATCAGCGATTTATTCGATGGGCTGGTCAGCGTTTCCCCGGCGGGGGACATTCAGCCACGGCTGGCGGAAAAATGGGAGAACAAGGACAACACCGTCTGGACGTTCCATCTGCGTCCGGGCATCACCTGGAGCGACGGCACTGCCATCACCGCGGAAGATGTGGTCTGGAGCTGGCAGCGTCTGGTTGATCCTAAAACCGCTTCACCGTATGCCAGCTATCCAGGCAACATGCACATTGTGAATGGTGCGGATATTGCACAGGGGAAAAAAGCCCCCGATACGCTTGGCGTTAAAGCGATTAACGACACCACGCTGGAAGTCACATTGACGCAGCCTAATGCGGCATTCCTGGCCATGCTCGCGCATCCGTCACTGGTACCGGTGGACAAAGTGCTGATTGGCCGCTTTGGCGACAAGTGGACCAAGCCTGAACATATCGTCACCAGCGGGGCCTATAAGCTGTCCCAGTGGGTGGTCAACGAACGCATTGTGGCGGAGCGCAACCCGCGCTACTGGGATAATGACCATACCGTGATTAATAAGGTGACGTATCTGCCTATCACCTCCGAGGCCGCAGATGTGAACCGCTATAAAGCGGGCGAAATTGATATTGTCTACACGGTGCCGATCAACCAGTTCGCTCAGCTCAAAAAAACGCTCGGCAGCGAGCTGGATGTCTCTCCGCAGCTGGCAACCTATTACTACGAATTTAATACCACCCGGCCGCCGTTCAACGACGTCCGCGTGCGCAAGGCGCTGAACATGGCGCTCGATAAAGACATCATTGCCGGGAAAGTTTTAGGGCAGGGGCAGCGTCCGGCGTGGCTCATCAGCCAGCCGGATATCGGTGGCGTTAAGTTACAGAACCCGGATTACGCCAGTTGGCCGCAGGACAAGCGCATCGCTGAGGCGAAAAAATTGCTCGAAGCGGCCGGGTATAACGCCAGCCATCCTCTGCGCTTCAACCTGCTCTATAACACCTCTGAATCGCACCAGCGTATTGCGATTGCGGCCAGCTCCATGTGGAAAAAGAACCTCGGCGTGGAGGCGAAGCTGCAAAATCAGGAGTGGAAAACCATGCTGGATACCATGCATACCCACAACTTTGACGCGGTGCGTTACGCCTGGATTGCCGACTACGACGACGCGGCGACCTTCCTGAACAACTTCCGCACCGGCGACAGCGAAAACACCAGTCAGTACAGCAACCCGGAATACGACCAGGCGCTGATGAATGCCGCAAAAGCCAAAACAACGGAAGAGCGGGGTAAGTTCTACCAGCAGGCGGAAGATCTGCTGGGACGTGATGTGCCCGCCATTCCGGTGTATCACTACGTCCGTACGCATCTGGTCAAACCGTGGGTGGGCGGATTTACGCCGGATAAGCTGGGGTACTATTACACGAAGGACATGTACATCAAAAAACACTAAGCCTGTGCTGATAAAATCGTCGTTGTGTTGTCAGTTCAACCGATTAAACACGTTTTGACTATTTTTACAGCGAACGAATGCCGCGACTCTTTACAGCGCGCGGTGAGGTGTTTATAGTTCGCCTCACTCAGGAAGTGTGGCCGAGCGGTTGAAGGCACCGGTCTTGAAAACCGGCGACCCGAAA